>DASZAG010000198.1:0-4768 GCA_035945555.1 Acidobacteriaceae bacterium | reverse complement strand
AACGCGGCGGGCGGCGGCGGCAAGGCCGTTGTTGAAAGCCGCGAATAGCTCATCGCGCAGGCCGCCGGGTTCCTGCTCGGCCCTGAGGGCGGCGAGTTGTTCGGCGGAGAGTTGATGGCCTTCCGCATAGGTGAGCAGGCGGTCGAGCGCTCCGGGAATGTGGCGCAGATGAAAGCTGAGCGGGGTGAGTCCGGCGGGCGAGGATTGTAGTTCGGCATCGCTGAGGTCAGCGGTCCACTTATGCACGTCCTCTTGCGCAAGCTCAAAGGCGTGGAGGACGGCGCGCAGCACGGCGGGGAGTTCGGAGTAGGTTCCGCGAAGCCAGGGCTCTGGCTGCTGGGGAGTGGTGGGGATGGTCATGGTGGGGGCTCCACTTCTCTCAAAAATTGTGCGCATGCGCATCTAGCGATGTGCTTTTGATAGGTCGTACCAAATCCAAAGGCCAGATACCAAAATTGCAATTGCCCATCCGAGAATTGTCCAGCGCTTCTCGTTTGATTCCTCTACGGAGATGGAATTAATGGATGGATTGAGGGGATCATAGGAAATCGTAAAAGGCTGTCCTTCCTTGTATTCCTCGTTAGATCGGAACTCACCGCTAAACCATTTCCCATCTACCGTGTAATTGAAAGTGACGAGATAATTTCCCTCCAAGCGGGTGGCCATTGCACCGACATGCAAGTGTTGCTCGACGCCACACGTGAATACTGTGGCTGTCGTTTCCAACCAGTTGTCTTTAGCCATGAAGCCTCCGCATTTGAAGAGTGACTGGAGAATGTTAAAACAAAAAGCCGGACCTTGCGGTCCGGCTTTTTTATTATGTTCGATTGCTGCTACATGGTTTCTGGAATGGCACCCGGTGCGTTCGGGTTCTTCACTCGGACGACGACGATCTTTGAAAAGCCCTCTTTGAAGTTGGGCGGGCGCAGGCGCTCGGCCAGCTTCTTCATGGTTTCGTCGTTCACGGTGCGCTCGCGCTTGCTGTTGCGCTGAAGGCAAATCTCCAGCGGAACATCGAAGAAGACGGCCTGCACTTCGTAGCCGAAGCTCTTGGCCATCTTGATCCACTGGCGGCGCTCGTGGGGCGAGAGGTTGGTCGCGTCCACATAGTTCCACGGCATTTTGGCGATGAGCCGCGCGCGCAGCAGCGAGCGCAGTGTTGAGAAGACCAGCCCCTGGTAGCGCTGCTCGTCAACGTCGTCAAAAAGAATGGCGCGCAGCATGTCCGACGAAAGCGGATTTACGCCGCGGCGCTTGAACCATGTAGTTTTGCCTGAGCCGGGCAGACCGATGGCGAGCACCACGTATCCTTTGGGCGCGCGGCCGGGTGCTTCCGGCGCGGGCGGCGGGATAGAAGGCGACTCGGGTTGGGTTTCCACCTCAAGCCGCGCAGTGCCTTCAGGCGCGCTCGCGGGGGCCCCAAATTCAGCGGCATCCTCCGGCGAAAGCGTTGTGAGTTGTGGTTCCGCATCCGGCTCCGGATCATGCGTCCCGCCTGGGTGCGCAGTCTCATAAGAAGGACGCAGGGGAGCCGGCTGATTCACGGGGATTTCCTGGCCTATCTTTCCTGTGGCCTCGGAATTGTTGGGGCCACGCTTGGAACGTCGTCTCATTTTTTCGCGCATCCATTCGCGCATATATCTGTGATGTAACACATACAGCAATAGGCCGCAACGGGACTCGCCGTCCAGAGGTGCGCTCTGCGCGCAATTCTTATGATAGTGATGCAGGGCTTCGCAATGGCCCGCAGTTCGAATTCAGTCCGTCGAACCGGAGAATTGTTCGAATTTTCTGCCGCTCGTAGAAATTTGTTGACTACGGTGCTAGCATCGCTACATGGGGGTTCTAGCCACTGTTGGCCCCTTTGGTCCCGCCCAAAAAAGATTTTTACGAGAGAGAAGAAGGAGACACCGCCTAATGGCTGTAAAGGTTGGAATTAACGGCTTCGGCCGAATCGGACGCAACGTTTTCCGCGCATCGCTTGGCAATCCTGAGATTGAAATTGTCGCCGTCAACGACCTGACGAGCCCCGCCACGCTGGCCCATTTGTTGAAGCATGACTCCGTTCTGGGCAATCTGAAGAACGACATCAGCTCCACGGCTGATTCCATTACGGTAGATGGCAAGGCCATCAAGGTATTTGCGGAGCGTGATCCCTCCAAGCTCGACTGGACGTCGACCGGAGCGCAGATTGTGGTTGAGTCTACCGGCATTTTCACCGACGCGAACAAAGCGAAGGCGCACCTTCAGGGTTCGGTGAAGAAGGTAATCATTTCCGCTCCGGCGACCAATGAAGACATTACCGTTGTGCTGGGCGTGAACGCGGACAAGTATGACGCCGCGAAGCACAATGTGATTTCGAATGCCTCCTGCACCACGAACTGCCTTGCTCCGGTGGTGAAGGTGCTGCACGAGCAGTTCGGAATTCAGTCGGGCATTATGACCACGATTCACAGCTATACGAACGATCAGGTCATCCTGGACTTTCCGCACAAGGACCTGCGCCGCGCCCGTTCTGCGGCCACTAACCTTATTCCCAGCTCGACCGGTGCGGCCAAAGCGCTGAAGCTGGTGATTCCGGAGATGGCAGGCAAGCTGGATGGATTTGCGATCCGCGTCCCAACCCCGAACGTTTCCGTGGTAGACCTGACCTTTACCACTGAGAAGCCGGCTACGGCGGAGGCGGTGAACTCCGCGCTGAAGAAGGCGGCGGACGGCGAGCTGAAGGGCATTCTTGGATACGAATCCGGCGAGCTGGTTTCGAGCGATTTCAAGGGCGATGCGCGCTCCTCGATTGTGGACGCACCGCTGACGAAGGTGGTTGGCAATTCGGTGAAGGTGATCAGCTGGTATGACAACGAGTGGGGCTATTCGAACCGCGTGCGCGACCTCATTCTGATGCTGGCGAAGAAGGGCCTGTAGGCCGCGGCATTCACGCACAAGGCACGTTTTTCCGCGCCGGGCTTGCACATCGCATGTCCGGCGCGTGGAGCATAGAGGCGCCTTTTCCCGGGCCAGGGCCAAATCAAACAGGGGAACACGGAAATGCGGCAGAACATTTCAGGCAGCTCTCCCTATGAGCCGATCATCGGCTTTTCGCGTGCGGTGCGCGTGGGAAATTCGATTCACGTATCCGGCACGGGGCCGGTAGGCGCGGACGACGCTGACGCGGCAACGCAGACTCGTCATACACTGGAGATAATCCGCGCGGCACTGGAAAAAGCTGGAGCGCGGATGGAGCACGTCGTCCGCACGCGCATGTATCTTACGCATGTGGACGACTGGGAAGCGGTGGGTCGCGCGCATGGCGAATATTTCGGCGCGATTCGTCCCGCGGCCACAATGGTGGTTGTGGCCAAACTGCTGAATCCGAAATGGCGCATTGAGATTGAGGCTGACGCCGTCATTGAATAAAAAAGATTAAGGAAGGCTATTCGGAACCAATGGCAAAACTATCGATTCGCGACTTGGACCTCGCACACAAGCATGTCTTCATGCGCGTGGACTTTAACGTGCCGTTGAGCGACGAAGGCCACGAGATTACCGACGACACGCGCATTCGCGAGACGCTGCCCACACTGGAGTACGCGCTGCGGCACAAGGCGAAGCTGATTCTGGCATCGCATCTGGGACGGCCCAAGGGCAAGGTGAATCCAAAGTACAGTCTGCGCCCGGTGGTCGACCGCCTGCGCATGCTGCTGGATCATCAACTGGGCGAGCAGGTCAACGTGGCGTTTGCCCCCGACTGCGTAGGAGAATTGGCGACAGAACTTGCGCGACAGCTTGAGTCGGGGCAGGTGCTGCTGCTTGAGAATCTACGCTTCCATCCAGAGGAGGAGGCGAACGATCCGAAGTTCGCGGCCAAGCTGGCGTCGCTGTGCGAAATCTATGTGAACGATGCCTTCGGGAGCGCGCATCGCGCGCATGCTTCGACGGAGGGCATTACGCACCACGTGAAGCAGTCAGCCGCGGGGCTGCTCATGGAGAAAGAGCTGAGCTACATGGGCAAGGCTCTGACGGAACCGGCGCGACCGTTTGTGGCGATTCTGGGTGGGGCGAAAGTCTCGGACAAGATCCAGGTGATCGATAACCTACTGACGAAGGTGGATGCGATTCTCATCGGTGGCGGCATGGCGTATACGTTCCTGAAGGCCAAAGGGCAGGAGATTGGGAAATCGCTGCTGGAGGCCGACAAGATTGACGTTGCCAAAGAAGCGCTGGCCAAGGCGGAGGCAAAAGGAGTGCGGTTCCTGCTCCCGGTGGATCATGTTCTGGCGGACAAATTTGCTCCGGATGCGAAGACACAGGTGGTTGACGGCGACGGCGCCTTTCCGGCGGAGTGGATGGGTCTGGATATTGGCCCGAAGACTGTCAAGCTGTTCGGCGATGAGATCAGCGAGGCTTCGACGATTGTGTGGAATGGGCCGATGGGCGTGTTTGAGATGCCGGCGTTTGCCGTGGGTACAACCAAGATCGCTAAGGCCGTGGCTGCGAATCAGGATGTGATTTCGATCGTGGGCGGCGGTGATTCGGTTTCGGCGGTGAAGAAGGCCGGAGTCGGGGAACAGATTACGCACATCTCAACCGGCGGAGGCGCGAGCCTTGAATTTCTGGAAGGAAAAAAGCTGCCGGGTGTTGAGGCGCTGACGAACAAGTAGGGAAAGGGACCGAGACAAAGGAATGTCACGTAAAAAAGTCATTGCGGCGAATTGGAAGATGTATAAGACTCCGGCGCAGGCGCAGGAGTTTGTGCAGGCATTTCTGCCTC
>DASZAG010000197.1:0-12629 GCA_035945555.1 Acidobacteriaceae bacterium | reverse complement strand
CGCGCTCGCCGAACCGGCCACTCCCGGCGACTCGCCCGGCGAAGATCTGCTGCACGCCACCGATCCCATCTACTACCGCACCAAGGCTGCCTATGTCTTGTGGATGCTGCGCGAGATGGTCGGGGACAAGCAGCTAGCTGCGGCGCTGGCAACTTACAATCCCACAGCCGACGTCACGTCAGACTACTTTCAGAAACTGGTCGAAAGCGCGCCGGGACTCCACAAGGGAAAAGACCTGCAATGGTTTTTCAATGACTGGGTTTATCACGATCGCGGCTTGCCCGACCTGTCCATTGCCGCATTTCACGCGACGCCGTCGCCGAACCATCCGGGCCTTTATCTCGCGACAATTGACATTATGAACGGCGGCTTCGCGGAGGTTGAGGTCCCGGTTACGGTTCGCTCGGGTAGCAGCACCCTGACTGAGCGGGTGCTGCTACCCGGCAATACGCGGACCGCGCATCGCATGTTGGTTCAGGGAGTGCCCGATCAGGTGATCGTGAACGACGGCGCCACCCCCGAAGTGGAGGCGGATATTCATCAGCGGGATATCACAGGCCAGTAAGCCTTCTCTCAGCGCCCCAGGCGGGCTGGATTTGGCGGCATGGTGGATTCGCGAATAATCAACTCCGGAACCACGGGGATCTGATCTGGGTACTCCTTTTTGTTCCGCAGCCTTTCAAGCAGGACCTGGGCTGCCATTGTTCCCATATTGTGCAAGGGCTGACGGATAGTGGTGAGGCTCGGGTTGTGGTACGCGGCCACCTGGATATCGTCGAAACCGACGATTGAAACATCATCGGGCACCCGGAGGTTGTGGTCGCGGAAACCGCGAATGGCTCCAATGGCTGCAATGTCATTGAACGAAATCAGCGCTGTAAAAGGGCGCCTGGTCGCCAGAAGCTGCGAAGGCACCGGATAGCCAAGTTCCGGGGATGACAGATTGAGCTGCAACTGCACGACAAGTTCCGGTTGCACCTGCAGACCCATCTCGCGCGCCACCGCTACAAGGCTTTTCCAGCGATCGTCCGAGTCCGAACTAAAGGTTTGTCCGCGCATGAACGCAATTTGCCGGTGGCCAAGTTGATACAGATGCCGGAGCGCCAGTTCCGCCGCCCTTCTGTGGTCGAGCAGAATATTGGTGACCCCTTCAATGTGCCGATGCCCCGCCACGGCCACCACGGGCAGCGGCAACCCGTGCTGAAGCGCAGTGTCGATGGCGATGAAGCCCTCGACGGAGCGATCCATTAGAAGTCGTGGATACTCCTCAATGAGGTCGGCCTTGCGGCGATGGCTGGCAGCCAGATAGAAATATCCCTCCTCGATCAGCACCTCCTCCATTCCGCTCACCACCAGCACCGAATATCCATCGCTTAACTCGGGCACCAGCACGCCGATGGAGAAACTCTGGCGGCTGCGCAGCGATCGCGCGTAAAAGCTGGGTCGGTAATCGAATTTTTTGGCCGCCGCAGTCACGCGATCGCGCGTCTCCTGCGGAATGGAGCGCACTCCGGGAGCATTATTGAGCACCAGGGAAATGGTCGCGGGAGAAAGATCAAGATAGTCGCCCAATGTCTTCAGGCTGATGGGCCGTCCGGGCAAGAAGACACTCTTGTCAGTGGGCGCGTTCGATTGCTTTCGCCTCGGCATATCAGCCTTTTTAGCGGGTCGGCGCAAAATGCACAAGCCTCCTGAACGCTTCGCTCATGCCATTCTGGGCGGACGAGCATCTAAAATCAGGACAACCCATGGTCCATTATTTTGCTCAACACTGGCATGACCTGCTGATCGCTGCCGCTTTCATTGCGGGAGCGATCATCATCGCGCTGGTTGTGCACGCGATCCTTTTCTGGATTCTTCGCGGCATCGCGCGGCGCAAGACTGCCCTGCTCGGGCAATCCATAACGCGGCACGCACAAAAGCCCACCCGCTGGCTCTTCCCGCTCATCGCCATCCTCGCCATCCTGCCGGGCCTTACGCTCACTCCGCGAGTCATGGACGCGCTTGAGCACATCATTGGGCTCGGCCTGATTGCGGCCACGGCATGGCTGGTCATTCTCGTGATTGAGGTCACGTCCGACATTGTTTCGGGGCGCTATCGCGTCGATGTCACCGACAACCTGACTGCGCGGCGCATTCAGACCCAGTTCAAAATGCTGCACCGCATTGTGGTGGTGCTGGTGATTATCGTGACGATCGCCATTATGCTGATGACGTTCCCGGCCATCAAGCATATCGGCGAAAGCGTGCTGGCCTCCGCCGGACTGGCCAGCCTGGTGGTTGGCCTCGCTATGAAGGGCACGCTTTCCAATCTCATCGCTGGGGTCCAGATCGCGTTCGCCCAGCCTTTCCGCATTGAGGACGCGGTGCTCATTGAAGGAGAGTTTGGCTGGATCGAGGAAATCGGAACCATGTATGTCGTGGTTCGCATATGGGACCTTCGCCGTCTTGTGCTTCCGCTCTCCTATTTTCTCGATCATCCCTTCCAAAACTGGACATATAAGAGTGCTGACCTGCTCGCCCACTGCTACATCTATACCGACTACACCGTTCCGGTGCAGGCACTCCGGGATGAGCTGGGACGCATCCTGAAATCAACGTCGCTTTGGGCGGGCAAGGTGTGCGTTCTGCAGGTCACGGATCTCCAGGAGTTCACTGTGCAAATCCGAGCCTTGATGGATGTGCATTCTTCCGGCGATTCCGGGGACCTTTGCTGCATCGTCCGCGAGAAGATGATGGAGTTCGTGAGCAAGAACTATCCCGGCAGCTTCCCTAAATACCGGGGCGAGTTCAAAACAACCTCGGAGCCGGGGCACGTTCCGGAAGGGCCGCCGGAGAGCCCGCAGATTGCCGGGTCCGGCCACGACGGCCAGCATGTGCCCACCCAAAGTGAGCCACACATCCCGACCGAGAAGTGATCCCGAACTACGGAGAAGTCCACTGGAACGAAACAAGCTTCCCAGCGGCTTCCGGGGCCAGATCTACTCCCACGAGCCCTGCAGCCCTTGAAAGCACCGGATCGCTGCCGGCAGCAAGGTCGGCAGCCGTCGGCCGAGTCAACTCGTCCGGCAAGACTCCGTTTCCTTCGATGCTGCTGCCATCAGTCATCACCAGTTTCGCCGATGTGACGGAGAGGCCGTAGAAGATCCTCTCGTCTGTACCGACCGATTCGCGGACATAATGAGCCTCCATGGCAGCTCCTGCCGAGCGGTCTCCGATGACCCAGCCACGATGGTTCAGTTGAATGACGCGAGCGAAAATCTCGCTGGCCGAAGCCGACCCGCCGTCTATCAACACAATCATCTTTCCCATGAATGGACTGGCGACCGGATTGATGATTTCCACGTGGGAGCCCTGCCTCGATACGCGGGTCGCCATGATTACCGGGTGATCGAACACGTTGCTCAACATTGCCTTGAGCACATCGGATCGTCCTCCCGAATCGCCGCGAAGATCAAGAATCAAGGCCTTGAGCTTTCTGGCTTTGGCAAAACCCAAATTGATGCTTTCCGGATCGAGAAAGAAGCCAGGTATTTTCCAGATCAGCAGGGCTCCTTTTTCGAATGTGCGCCCCTGGTCGCGGTGTTGAGCGTCCTCGTGTGCCCGGATTTGATCCCAGATATCGTTTCCATCTCTGGCGGGGTCGATGAGTGCCTTGCCGTCGTGCACGGTGTTCATCACGGTTTCGGTGCGTAGACCTCCATCGGGAGCCTGCACGACGAGCGTCTCGTAGCGCATCGGGGAGAGTACTCCGACGAGGTAAAGAAAATTCTCGAAGTATGAGCGCCTGATTGGTAGGGCATCGACCACAAGGACCTGGTCCCCAAGGTGCAGCTTTTTCTGCGCGTCAGAGCCGGGGCGTACCCGCGTGACAAAGCATTTGTCGCCAATCATCGACATAGTGAAATCCAGGGTTGCCCACCGGGTGCGCTGGGGAGGCATGAAGAACGTGTGCGAATCCTGAAGTTCACCGAGAAATCCGGCGATGACGCGAAAGGCGGCGTTCACGGACTCGGATGAGTTCAGCAGCGCGTCATAGCGACGATAGCTTTCGTCAAGGTTGACGCCGTGAAACGCAGGATCGTAGTAGCCCTTTTTTACGTCGAGATAAGCCTGATGAAGCATGGCATGGGCGGAGGCAAGATCAGCGCTGTCGAGTCCGCGTTTCTGTTCGCCCCGAACACGAGGGCAACCGGACAGGAAAGCCAGAACCAGAACCACCATCGAACTGCAAATGGTCCGCATAGGGAATCCGGCGGGGAAGGGATGAAAAAGTGGCACGAGTATACATGGCGGTTAAATACCGGGCGCAAAAAAATGGATAGTAGTCACAGAGCTGGGTAAGGAAAAAGCGGTCCCCTAAATGTGGTCGGCGAAAATGACGGCTGCGGTGCTGTCCGGAAACGGACACCTGTTTCCGGAAATGACCATTCCTTGAGCAACGCCGGTCTTCACGGCCGAGCCTAAGCCATTACGGGTCTCGAAGTTAAGCCTCAGCCATGCTTGGCAAGCGGCGTGCACTAAGAGTCGCCGTAATGGATATCGTCAGGCCTGACATTAAAAAGAAGAAGCTCCGCCGCAATGCAATTTGGATTGCCGTAGCTGTTGTTGTTCTTGGGGGAGCGGCTTTCGGCGTCTCCCGCCTCAAACCCGCCATTCCCACGGTGGACGCCAGCGTAATTTACCCCGGCACAGTGAAGCGCGGCAACTTCATCCGCCAGGTGCGCGGATTGGGTACGCTGGTTCCGCGTGAGGACTCAATCCAATTGATTCCAGCGCAGACGGATGCGACTGTGGTCCGGATCAGGGTGCTGCCCGGCGCAAAGGTGCAGCCGGACACAATTGTGATGGACCTGGCCGATCCGCAACTGCAGCAGCTCTTGCTGAATGCGCAATCGCAGCTCAAGCAGGCCGAGGCCGACTATAAGAGCACGAATGCTACCCTGCAAAGCTCTCTGATGGACAAGAGAACCGCTGCGGCTGCGGTGGATGCAAGCTACGCGCAGGACAGTCTGCAGGCGCAGACAGACAAGCAGCTTTACCAGTTGGGAGTGATCTCCGGACTGGCCTATAACAAATCGAAGAGCACCGCCGACCAGCTTGATACGCAGCAGCAACTCAGCAAGGAGCAAATCGCAATCAACCAGAAGGCGATTGAGGTGCAATTGGCATCCGCACAGACCAAGGTCGACCAGGCCCGTGACCTGCTGGACCTTTACCAGAAGGAAGAGGACGCCCTCGAAGTTCGCGCCGGAATCAGCGGGGTTCTGCTGCCGCTGGCGACTCCATTGCAAGTGGGGCAACATGTGACCGCCGGAACATCGGTGGCCGAAGTGGTACAGCCAGATAAGTTGAAGGCTGCGCTGCAGATCCCCGAGACCCAGGCCCATGGCATCCAGCTTGGCCAGCCGGCCGAAGTTGACACCCATAACGGGGTGGTTCCGGGCCATGTTACAAGAATTGATCCCTCAGCAATGAACGGAACGCGTACTGTTGACGTAACACTTGATGGACCGTTGCCTCCGGGTGCGGTTCCGCAGTTGAGCGTGGACGGAACGATTGACCTGGAGCGGCTGCACGACGTGCTCTATGTGGATCGGCCGGCGTTCGGCAACGAAAATTCGACGATCAGCCTGTTCCGGATTGACCCCAATGGAAAGACCGCGACCCGGGTGCAGGTTAAAGTGGGCGAAGCATCGGTATCGTACATGCAAGTGCTCGACGGACTGAAAGAAGGCGACCGGGTCATTCTTTCCGACATGTCGAGATACGACAACACGGACCAAGTCCGGATGGAATAACGCGCAAACGCGAGGAGCGGAGCACACTATGGAACCGAAGCAAACGCTGATTGAGATTGAGGACCTGACGAAGGTTTTCTATACGGATGAAATTGAGACCCACGCGCTCTCAGGAATTCACCTGAAGATTTCCAAGGGTGAGTACGTTGCCATGTCGGGCCCTTCGGGATGCGGAAAGTCCACGCTGCTTTCGATCGTGGGGCTGCTGGACACGCCCACGAGCGGGAAGTACCTGCTGAACGGGCACGCGGTGGAGAACCTGAACTTCGCGCAGCGGTCCCGCATTCGCAATCAGGAGATCGGCTTTATCTTCCAGAGCTTCAACCTTATTGGCGACCTCACGGTGTATGAGAACGTGGAGCTGCCACTGACGTACCGCACGGGGATGTCAGCAGTAGAGCGTAAACGCCGCGTGCAGGAATCACTGGAGCGCGTGAGCATGGCGCACCGCATGAAGCACTATCCTTCACAACTCTCCGGCGGTCAGCAGCAGCGCGTGGCAGTGGCGCGAGCGCTGGCAGGGTCGCCATCGATCCTACTGGCGGACGAGCCAACCGGAAACCTGGACTCACGCAATGGCGAAGCAGTGATGGAGCTGCTGCAGAACCTGCATCGCGAGGGCGCGACCATCTGCATGGTGACGCACGATCCGCGCTTTGCAAGACACGCCGAGCGGCAGATTCACCTGTTTGACGGCAAGGTGGTTGCCGAGGGAGAAGCGCTGGAGCAGGTGCTGGAAGCAAGATAGTTCACAGTTCTCAGTTTTTAGTCCCCAGTCGTCGGTTGCGGACTCCGTCTCCAACCGGTAGGGGAGATTTGTCACGAGAACTCACCACTGTGGACTGGCAACTGAAAACTGTGAACTGATCATGATTCAGCTAAAGAACATTGAACGAAGTTACAAAACCGGCGCCGGGCAGACCTGGGTGCTGCGGCGCATTCACCTGGATATCCGCGATGGTGAGTTCCTGACCATCATGGGCCCGTCGGGCGCGGGAAAGTCGTCGCTGCTGAATGCGCTGGCGCTGCTCGATGACCAATGGGCCGGCGAGTACTGGTTCAAGGATGCTCCGGTGCACTCCATGAACCGCAAGCAGCGTGCGGAACTGGCGCGGCGGAATATTGGGATGGTCTTCCAGAGCTACCATCTGCTCGATGATCTGACCGTCGCAGAGAACATTGATCTGCCTCTCTCCTACAAGAACATGCCGCGCGCCGAACGGCAGGGACTGGTAGCCGACACTCTTGACCGCTTCAACATTGTCGGGAAAAAGGACTTGTTTCCCTCGCAGCTTTCGGGCGGGCAACAGCAGCTTGTGGGTATCGCAAGGGCCGTGATTCACAAACCCGCGCTGTTGCTGGCGGATGAGCCCACGGGAAATCTGCATTCGAGCCAGGCGAAGGAGATCATGGAGCTTTTTCGCGAGTTGAACAACGAGGGGACGACGATCGTCCAGGTGACGCACTCTGACGCGAATGCCGCTTACGGCAGCCGGGTGATTGAGGTACGCGACGGTTGGATGACGAGCGACTCCGCCCACCCTGAATTGAACTCGGCCACGAGCCTTAAACAGGAGCCCTGATGGATTTTCGCCGGCACTACACATTGAGCGCGGTTGCACTGACTTTATTCCTTGCGCCCTGCGCCGGATTTGCGCAGCAGACGCCCAATGCTCCTGCGCCCGCGAACGCAGCGCAACCGCCTGTGCAAACGCAGACCATCGCCCAGCAGGCCGCCGCAGCGCAACAGCCGCAGCCGGTCACAGCGGCGCCACAGCCGTTCCAGGTCAACATGCCTCATTCGTGGAACCCAATTGGGCCCTACAAGCCCACACAGGTTCCGCCGGTCAATCTTACGAATTCTCCACGACTCCAGAACCTGGAGCGTGACGGCAAACTGTACATCACTCTTCAGGATGCGATCGCGCTCGCGCTGGAAAACAACCTCGATATCGCGTACTACCGCTATAACTTCCCCACCGCACAGGCTGACCTGTTGCGCACTAAGGCCGGAGGCGCGGTCGGCGGCGTAAACACCGGCATTGTCCAGGGGACCCAGGGCGGGTTTGGTTCTTCCGGAGTCGGAAGCGGAGGCGCTAGCAGCGGAGTTACCGCAGCAGGAGTCGGTGGCATCGTCACCTCCACGCTCGGCGAAGGTTCTCTTGTTCCTTCCTTCGATCCGCAGCTCGCCGTGCAGGCATTTGTCGACCATCAGAAGCAAGTGCAGGTAAACCCCATCCTGGCCGGCGTGCCAATTCTCAAACAGAACGTTCTTGAACTCCAATCCAGCTATTCACAAGCATTTTCGACTGGCACAAGCTTCACCGTCACCGATTTCGGCGAACGCCTGACAACGAACAGTATTTTCAACGTGCTTAGTCCGCAGCTAACTACCAACTTCAACGTCACCGTCGCCCAGCCGGTGCTTCAGGGCTTCGGACTCGCCACTAACGAACGATTCATCCACATTGCAAAGAAAAACATGCAACTCACCGACCTCGGTTTCCGGGCGCAGGTGATCGCCACCATTACTCAGGTTGAAAACCTCTACTGGGATCTCGTCAGCGCTTACGAAAACGAACAAATCAAGGAGCGCTCCCTCCAGTACGCGAATGAGACGCTTTCCGACGATCAGAAGCAGCTTGAGTTGAAGAGCGTTCCTGCGATGCAGGTCATGAAAGACCAGGCTGCCGTTGCCACCAGCGAAGGCGATCTAACTGTTGGGAGAGCTACGCTCAAACTGAACGAGCTGCTCATCAAGAACGCCCTTACAAGGACCATCGAAGATCCGGCTCTGGCCGACATGCCGGTCATACCGCTCGATCGCACCGGCTCGTCCGACCCCAACGCAGCTGAGCCCGTTAATCAGCTCATCTCCCAGGCTCAGAAAAATCGTCCAGACGTCGCCCAGCTTCAGATTCAGATGCAGATCGCGCAAGACAACCTCAAGAGCATTAAGAATGAGCTTTTGCCGCGCCTCTCGCTCTTTGGCGAATACATCGGATCCGGCTATGGCGGCCAGCTTAATCCCGCCTGCGCGCTCCAGGCGGGCGAGTGCGCCACGACGTTCCCGACAGACTTCTCCGGAGCTTTTCAAAACACCTTCAATTACAGCTCGCCCGAATATACGGTGGGCTTCAATCTCCAGGTCACCCTTCGTAACCGGCAGGCAAAGGCAGACCAGTTTCGCGCCGTGCTCGACTATCGCCAGCGCGAACTGGCTTACGAGCAGAACAAGAAGACCATCCTGCTCGACGTTCGCAACTCTCAATACGCACTGGAGCAGGCCCGCGCCCAGGTTGATGCTCTGCAGAAGGCCCGCGATCTGGCTCAGAAGACCTTCGATATAGCGCAGCAGGAGCAGAAGCTCGGCGCCATGTCGCGCTACGACACGCTCACAAGCGAGCAGGCGCTGGCCCTGTCGGAGTCCGCTTTTGTAGGTGCGCAGACCGCCTTTGAAAAGGCGAAAGCCGCCCTTGACGCCTCGACCGGCACGACCCTCGATCGCATGCACGTGTCGATTGATGACGCCAAGAGCGGGGTTGTGACGCACATGCCCTGATTCTGGCGCTAAGCTGGGATTCAACACAGATAGAATCAGCCTATGAGGAACCCCTCTAACGCGATCTCGCCACAGAGCAGTGCGCGAAGCGCGTCCGTCAGTCCGAAGCCGGCGCTTCTAATCGCTGACGACCAGCCGCACATTCTGGACGCGCTTGAGTTGCTGCTGGCACCGGAAGGCTTTCGCCTGGAGAAGGCGCGGTCTCCGCACCTGGTGCTGGAGGCGCTCAAGTCGGGATCGTATGATGCTCTGCTGATTGACCTGAACTACACCCGCGATACCACATCAGGGCAGGAGGGACTGGACCTGCTGACCCAAGTCAAACAATACGATCCGCAAATGCCGGTGATTGTGATGACGGCGTGGGCAAACGTAGAAGTGGCAGTGGAGGCGATGCGTCGCGGCGCGCAGGACTTTATCCAGAAGCCGTGGGACAACGCGCGCCTGCTGACGATTCTTCGCACGCAGATTGACTTGCAGCACGCGGTGCGGCGCGCCCAAAGGCTGGAAGCGGAGAACCGCATTTTGCGCGCCGAGGGCCTGCCGGAAATGATTGCGACGGCTCCGGCGATGCAGCAGGCGCTGGCGACGATTGCACGCATCGGTCCGTCGGACGCGAACGTGCTCATCACCGGCGAGCATGGGACGGGGAAAGAAGTGGTCGCCCAGACTCTCCATGCGATTTCAGGTCGGGCCGCGCGCTCAATTGTGGCAGTAAACACAGGAGCTTTGCCGGAGGGTACGTTTGAGAGCGAGCTTTTCGGCCATGTGAAGGGCGCCTTCACCGACGCCCGCATGGAGCGCATTGGCCGCTTTGAATTGGCCGACGGCGGCACGCTGTTCCTCGATGAGATTGCGAATATTCCTCCGCGACAACAAGCCAAACTGCTGCGCGTGCTGGAAACCGGAGAGTTGGAGCGCGTCGGTTCGTCGAAGACGCGGCGCGTGGATGTGCGCGTGCTTTCGGCAACAAACGCCGACCTGCACGCCGAAGTGGAAGCCGGGAGGTTTCGCGCTGATCTGCTGTTCCGGCTGAACACGGTGGAGATTCATCTGCCGCCGTTGCGGGAGCGTCGGGAAGATATTCCACCGTTGGCCGCGTACTTTTTGGCGCGATATGCCCAGCGCTATCGCAAGCAGATGAACAACATCGACGCCGGTGCGATACAGGCGATGCTCGCGCATTCGTGGCCGGGGAACGTGCGTGAACTGGACCACACGATGGAGCGGGCCGTACTAATGGCACGCGGGCAACAGATTGAAGCGCCGGACCTGGGACTGAACACGCAGGCAAGATCTTCCAGCGCGGGGCTGGAGGAAATGAGCCTTGAATCGGTTGAGAGTATCCTCATTCGCAAGGCCCTCTCGCGTTCCGCTGGAAACGTGAGCCAGGCCGCAGACGCGCTCGGATTGAGCAGGGGCGCGCTCTACAGGCGAATGGAAAAATATGGCATCCAGGCAAGCCAGCCAAACTAATTCCAAACCCGGACCGCCGCGTCGCGCCGAATCACATCAGTCAGAACCCCTGCGCTTTGAGTCTCGACTGCGCGCCTACAGCGCTGTGCTGTGCGTGCCAATCCTGGGGCTGCTGGCGGCACTGCTGCTTATAGAGCATTTCTCTGTAACCGCGGTTGTAAGCATTTTGATTGTTGTGGCGCTCGCGCTGCTGCTTGCCGTCACGGCGTTCATGGACCAGGTGATCCGCCCGCTGCAAACCCTCGCAAATGTAGTTGCCGCGCTGCGGGAGGAGGACTACTCGTTTCGCGCGCGCGGGGCGCGGCCAAACGATCCCTTTGGCGACCTGGCGATTGAAATTAATGCGCTGGCCGATATGCACCAAAGTCAGCGTCTGGGCTCGTTGGAAGCAGCGGCGCTCTTTCGCCGGGTGGTTGCGGAACTGGACGCTCCAGTGCTGGCGTTTGACCAATCGAGCCGGCTGCGGCTGATTAATCCCGCGGCGGAGCGCATCTTTAAAGTGAACGCCGCTCGCGACCTGGGGCGCACCGCCGACGAGTTGCACTTGGAAATGCTGACCGGACACAGCGGCGAAGCTGTGATTCAGATTGACGACACCCTCTCGCGTGCGCCCTCGCGGTGGATGCTGCACGCGACACAGTTCCGGCAGCGTGGCGTGCCGCACACGCTGCTGCTGCTCTCTGACGTGAGTGCTGCACTGCGTGAAGAGGAGCGCGTGGCGTGGCAAAGGCTGATTCGAGTGCTGGGACACGAAATTTCGAATTCGCTTGCGCCGATTAAGTCGATTGCAGGCAGTTTGCGTTCGCGGCTTCCGCAGGAGATGAATGGGGCGCTTCCGGATTTCGATCGTGGTCTGGAAGTGATTGAGAGCCGGGCCGAGTCACTCAACCGCTTTGTGCAGGCGTACCGGCAGTTGGCGCAGCTTCCCGCGCCTTCCCTGCGGCGGGTGCCTGCGCGTCCGCTGCTGGAGCGGGTGGTGAGCCTGGAGCAGCGACTGCAGGTGCAGCTAAAGCCGTTTCCTGATGTTGCGATTCTCGCCGATCCCGACCAGCTTGAGCAGCTCCTGATCAACCTGGTTCGGAATGCAGTGGAAGCGGCCTTCAGCGCGCGCGAGGAGTCGATCGCACAGGCGGTATCGGCGGCAGTTGCGGCCAAGGCTCCGCCCGCGCCGGGACATGTGGCCCTTGCGCCCTCGGTGTTGATTCACGCCGAGGCGCGCGGGGAATTTCTGCAGATCACAATTGCGGACAATGGGCCGGGAGTTACGAATCCTGGAAATCTCTTCGTGCCGTTTTACACTACAAAGAAAACCGGAACCGGCGTGGGTCTCGCGCTGGCCCGGCAGATTGCCGAGGCACATTCGGGGACCCTGGAGTTGCGGAACTGTACAAACGCGAGAGGGTGCGAGGCGGTGGTCAGGATTCCTCTTGGATAGAGGTAACCGTGCATCTCTCGGGGTTCCCGGGCTTTAATTTACAGGCTGTGGAATCACGGCTTTGCGGGCGCTTGTGCCTTGCCGGATAGTGACGGTTGCTCCCGCGAAGATGAGGTGATCGAGCAAAAACTGCTCCATCGACTGGAACAGAGTCTCTCCATCATCGCCGTAGAACATTAACGTGGTGCTTTCGGGGATAACGGTGCGGCCGGCATAGAAGCCGGCATCGTTGTATCGCAGTGTCTCGGATAGCTGCTCAGCGGCTGTTTCGGCGTCGCGAACAGCATAGCGGCCTCCCGGCCTGCTCCCGAACGTAAGCTCAACCAGAACCGCTCCCTTGCCCTCCGTGCTCAAC
>DASZAG010000196.1:0-4528 GCA_035945555.1 Acidobacteriaceae bacterium | reverse complement strand
GAGCCAGGACGATTACAACGCCCATTGCAAGTAGCGCCCAGAGCCTGTGAAGACGAAGCAGAATTTGAAGTGTAGTTCCGTGGCCGTCGGGAAGGTACATGATGTTTCTCCTTGAACACCGTGCTCCCTTGGGCGCAAGCGGATAAACAACAGCACCTGCGAGGTACCGGATGTGACCCGCATGGCAAGTTAAAAGTGGTTCGGGAAGCGGGATCATGTTACCCGCTGTTGGCGATTCCTGCCAGCAAAAACCAACAGGCAGACTCGTGTGAGTCTGCCTGTTGGTTTTCACTTTACCGCAGGTTCCCTTCGCTTCGCTCGAGGGCAGGCGTTCGCTGCGCTCAGAATGACAACGGGTTAACTTGCGGCCTTGGCTGCCGACTTGCCGGCCTGCTCTTTGAGAGCGGCGGCTTTGTCGGTCGCCTCCCAGGAGAACTCCTTCTCGGAGCGGCCGAAGTGGCCGTAGGCCGCGGTCTTGCGGAAGATGGGGCGGCGCAGGTTCAAGCTTTCGATGATCCCCTTGGGCGTGAGCTGGAAGTTGGCGCGAACCAGCTTCTCAAGCTGCTTCTCGTCCACTTTGGCGGTGCCGAAGGTGTCCACGAGAACGCTGACAGGCTCGGCCACGCCGATGGCGTAGGCAAGCTGAACTTCGCAGCGCTCGGCGAGGCCAGCGGCGACGATGTTCTTGGCGATGTAGCGTGCCATGTAGGCTGCGGAGCGGTCCACCTTTGTCGGGTCTTTGCCGCTGAAGGCGCCGCCGCCGTGACGGCCCATGCCGCCGTAGGTGTCCACGATGATTTTGCGCCCGGTGAGGCCGCTGTCGCCCATGGGGCCGCCGATTACGAAGCGTCCAGTGGGATTGATGTGGTACTTGGTGTTCTCGTCGAGGAGATTGGCCGGGAGGACTGCCTGGATTACGTGCTTGAGGATGTCGGCGCGGAGCTCCTCGGTGGAAACCGTCTCGGAGTGCTGCGAGGAGATGACTACAGCATCGATACGGGTGGGCTTGTGGGTCCTGGCGTCGTACTCGACGGTGACCTGGCTCTTACCGTCGGCGCGCAGGTAAGGCAGTTGGCCGGACTTGCGGACTTCGGTCAGCCGGCGGGTGAGCTTATGGGCAAAGGAGATGGCGGCCGGCATCAGCTCTTCCGTCTCGTTTGTGGCGTAGCCGAACATCATGCCCTGGTCGCCGGCTCCGCCGGTGTCCACGCCCATGGCGATGTCGCCGGACTGCTTGTTGATGGAGGAGATGACGGCGCAGGTGTTTGAGTCGAAGCCGTAGAGCGCATTGTCGTACCCAATAGCGGCAACCACGCCGCGGACCAGCGTCTGGAAATCGACATAGGCACGGGTGGTGATTTCACCGGCGATCACGACGAGCCCGGTCGCGAGAAGCGTTTCGCAGGCGACGCGGCTGTAGGGGTCCTGCTCCAGGCAGGCGTCGAGCACTGCGTCGGAAATCTGGTCAGCCATCTTGTCGGGATGGCCTTCGGTTACGGACTCGGATGTAAATAAAAACCTATCGCGTTGAGACAATCTAATCCTCCAGGCGTTATTGTTTGCCTCTGGAATTTCGTTCTCGAGGGGACGTGCACGGGCGGGAACGGAACAGCGGCCAATAGGCGGCTATGCAGCTTTGATGTTACTAGAGGCTGGGGCGGCGGGCAAAAGCTTCCGGCCAAAGGGGAAAAGAACAGATTCAGCGGGGATTTGGGCGCAGCGAACGGGCGTGCGTCTCCGGGACCGGAAGGGCGTCACTTTTGGGAGGGAAACGGGACTGAGAATGGGTACTTTACTTCTGAATTGAGGCGGTCATTGCCGCCGGCGGGGCCGATAGCTCGGCCGCCATTTTGTTGCTCACAAAATGATATACAAACCAGCCCAGCGCTGTGAGAAGCACCAGCAGCGCCGCAACACCTGCCCACCGTAAACGCATGGTAGGGCGGTCTACACTTTTCGGACGGCCTTTGCCGACATTCTCGGCAAACGCAATCCAGCTTGCGTCGTCATCCGTGACCTGGCCGCTGCTCCGGTAGGCCGACATAAAGCGGTCGACCCAAGCATCTTCGTTCAGGCCAACGACGCGTGCGTAACTACGGACAATTCCTTTATTGAAAACGCCTCCAGGCAGATGGTCGAATTTTCCCGCCTCGAGAGCGACCAGGTTGTGCTTACTGATTTTGGTCGTCTCTGCGATCAATTCGAGACCAATGCTTCGCGACGTTCTCTCCTTTCGTAAGGCTTCGCCGAATTCGTTCATGGTCCTATCCTCAGGAATGGTTTGCGCAGCCCTCCATCGGATTTCAGAGTGTCTTACAACCATAAGACCGGGCCGCTTGCAAGTCAAAGGAAAAAAGCGCCAAAAATGGCCTTTATTTTCAGTCACCTGCTCCGACTTGTAGCGGGTTGATCGGTGCAATAGATTGGAAACTTGATCCTGTCCGGACGGAAATTCCTACGCGAACCCCCTGTTTTGTTAAACTTTGGGCATAGGATCCGGCGTCAAATGCCCTGTTCCAGAGCGCACTGACCGTTGGATTCGCCCTGGTAGCCAGCTATCCCCATGAATAAGCTTGTCTTAGGCAATGTCCTGCACCGCCCGCTTCGCACCATCATCAGTATTGTTGCGGTGGCTATAGAGGTCATCATGATCCTCTCCATCGTGGCCATTATGGTGGGGATGGTGAACAACGCCCGCAACGAAACCAGCGGCATCGGCGCTGACATTATCGTGCGGCCGCCCAATGCGAGCTTTATAAGTGCAGTCGGAGGAGCGCCTGTCCCGGCCAAAGTGGCTACTGTTCTGGCCAAACTGCCGCATGTTGCGGTCGCCGCACCAGCCATTGCCAACTTCAATATGTCGCAGGGAGTTGAGACCATCTGGGGCATCGATTTCGACAGCTATAACGCGCTGCGCCCCTTTGCTTTTCTTTCTGGAGGTCCGTTCAAAGGCCCTAATGATGTAATCGTCGATGACCTCTTCGCAAGAGCGGCCCCCAAGGGCCAGACCCGGGCTGTCGGATCGAACATCAAGCTGCTGAACCACGATTTCCGCATCTGCGGTATTGTCGAGCACGGCAAGGGAGGGCGCGTTTTTCTGCCCATCCACACACTGGGATCCCTGATGGGCTCACCCGACAATGCGTCTATTTTCTACATCAAGAGCGACAATATAGGGAATCAAAACGCGATTCGGGAGGAGATCCACGCGACCGCTGGAATGCAGAATTACCAGGTGCAAACCTTGCAGGAGTGGATGTCGCTGATGACGCCGGAGCACCTACCGGGATTCAATATCGCACTGGATACGGTGATTTCGATTGCCGTGATTGTCGGATTCCTGGTGATTTTCCAGTCGCTCTACACGGCGGTAATGGAGAGGACGCGTGAGATCGGGATTCTGAAGTCGATGGGCGCGTCGAAGTTCTACATCTTGAATGTGATTCTGAGAGAAGCGCTGCTGGTCGCCATTGCGGGGATTATTGTGGGCATTGTCGGCACGCAGATCCTGAAGTTTGGCCTAGAGCTGCACGCGGCGAAGTTCTCCTTCCAACTCACAGCGGCGTGGCGGCTGTATGCGGCGCTTATAGCACTGGGCGGGGCTCTGCTTGGAGCGCTTTATCCCGCGTGGAAGGCGGCGCGGAAGGATCCGATTGACGCGCTGGCCTACGAGTGAGGACTTGCCGTCCAGGCAACTGCGCTTCGCGCGGTCCCAATTCGAGCGAAGTTGCCCGCTCCCGTTGGTCGCGAGCTGGGCTATTCGGGCATCCCGACAGCTTCGGCGATGGCTTTCTCGGCCAGCGGAGACATGACTGCGTAGCCCTCGGTCGTGGGGTGAACACCGTCCACTGAGAGTCCGGCTTTCATGCCGCCCTGCGGGTTGGCCAGAGCCGTGTAGTAGTCGAGATAGGTGTCGCCGTCCTGCTGGCTGAAGTCTTTGAGCCATGCGTTGAGGCTGCGGATTTCATCAGCGGGCTGGATGCCGGGTTTCCAAGGATAGGCTGACGCAGGCAGAATCGACGCCAGGATGACCTTGATGTGGTTCTGGTGGGCGATGGCTGCCATGGAGCGGAAGTTGTCCTCGATCATTTCCGGCGTCTCAGGGCCGGTGTTACCAGCTACATCATTGGTTCCGGCAAGAATGACGACAGCGGCGGGGTGGAGATGCACCACGTCTTGCTGGAAACGGACGAGCATTTGCGGGGTCGTCTGGCCGCTGATGCCGCGATTGACGTAGGGCTTGCCCGGGAAGAAGACTCCGCGGATGCGCCCCCAGGCGTCGGTGATGGAGTCTCCATAAAAGACCACCCGCTGTACACCCTGGGCAGGCGGTTGGAGAGTGGCATCGTCGGCACGATAGCGATTCAACTGAGCCCAGTCGTCGAGCTTGGCCTGCATCTGCTCGACCTGCTTTGCCTGCGGACAGGGCGCGACGGCCGGTGCGGTTTGAGCGGCCGACGCGGGCTGGGTGGGGGTGGTCTGGGCCGAAAGAGGCAGGACTGCGAGCAGGGCGAGGCTGTAGATTGGG
>DASZAG010000195.1:0-4930 GCA_035945555.1 Acidobacteriaceae bacterium | reverse complement strand
GCCGCGACCCCAAACCGGCCCCGGAAGATTTGATCGAATGGATGGCCAGCAAAGACAAAATCGAAGCTCGCCTGGAGGGAACGGAACACTCGATTCTTGTGGATCGCACGGCAGGGCCGCAGCGCGTGGGCGTCCTCAGCTCTCTCAATAAAATTGCAACCACCCTGCGAATGCTTCCCACCGCCGCAGATGCCGCCTACCGGCAGTGGAGCGTGCGGTCATGGTGTGAAAAGCGCGACGGATGGATCTTCCTTACCTCCACAACCAAGACGCGCGAGGCGGTTCGCCCACTGCATTGCGTTTGGCTCGATATGCTCATCCTGCATCTCCTCGGCTCACGGAACAAAGATCAGAAGCGCGTCTGGTTTTTGATTGATGAAATGGCAAGCCTGCAACGGCTTCCACAGCTCCATACAGCGCTTACGGAGAACCGGAAATCGGAGAATCCCGTTGTACTGGGTTTCCAGGGACGCAGCCAGCTGGAGACCCGCTACGGCCACGACGCGGAAGCGATGCTTTCGCAGCCTGCCACCAAGATTTTCTTCAGGACGGACGAGCCGCAGGCCGCCAAGTGGATCTCCGACAACCTCGGCGAGGTGGAAATCGAACGGCTGAAAGAGACCCACTACGACGGCAGCCGCGCGGGAAAGAACTTCACTCTTGAACGGTTGAAAGAACCTCTCGTTATGCCGTCAGAGATTCAGGGACTGCCCGACCTGAATGCCTTTCTGAAGTATGGCAACTACATCGCGCGCTTCTCTATTCCTTACATCGAACTCGAAGAAAAGCACGATGATTTTATTCCTCGCAAAAATAAGAAGTTCGCTCCGACAACGCAGATAGCCTCATTTTCAAAAACGGCAGAAGTAGCTACCAACCCCGGCTCCGAATCCGCAGCGGATGAGCTTGGAATGCAGGTGGAGTAACCATCATGCTAACGATTTCCAAAGCGCTTTCCGCAGGCCAGGCGCAGTCTTATCACGCGAAAGAGTTCACGGCGAAAGAGCAGAGTTATTGGTCGCAAGGCAACATTGTGCAGGGCGAATGGCAGGGGCGTCTGGCCGAGCAGTATGCACTCTCTGGCGCAGTACGCGCCGAAGAATTCGCACGGCTGAGCCAGGGACAGCATCCGCAAACGGAAGAGCAACTCGTCCGCCATCGGACAGCACACGAATATGAAGATGCCAACGGTAAAACAGTCAAAACGGTAGAGCACCGTGCCGGATGGGATGCCACTTTTTCCGCTCCCAAGTCCGTTTCGCTCACAGCGCTTGTTGGCAGAGATGACCGTGTTCGCGAGGCCCATCGTGAAAGCGTTCGCGTAGCCATCGGCCAGTTAGAGCATTACACCCAGGCGCGCATCGGCGGCAATCATCCGGCAGAGACAACGCAAAAGTTCATTGTCGCAAAGTTCGAGCATGATACAGCTCGGCCCGTCGATGGTTATGCCGCACCCCAGCTCCACACTCATGCGGTGGTCTTTAATTTGACAGAGCGCGACAACGGCCAAAGCCGGGCGCTACAGGAGCGTGCCCTCTTTCAGTCGCAGCAGTTTGCGACGGCAGTCTATCAAGCTGAACTGATGTATCGCCTGACGCGCATGGGATATGAGCTGGAGACTGGACGAAGCGGCGCGCCTGAGATCAAAGGCTATTCCCCGGAGTATCTAGACGCCTCCAGTCCCAGAAGCCAACAGATTCGCGAATACCTCGAAAAAGCGGGCCACAACAGCAAGGAAGCGGCGGAGATTGCCGCGCATTCCACGCGCGACCGCAAGCAGATTCTGACACCGCAGGAGGTGTTCGCCGCTCACCGCAGGCTGGCGGCGGATTTCGGCAATCAGGCCGATGTGGTCGTCCGTGCGGCACGGGAACGCTCTCAGCATTTGGACATTCCCGCCAACTCTGCACAACGGGCACAGGATGCCGTGACGTTCTCCCGCAATAAAAACTTTGAGCGGGAAGCTGTCGTAGACGAACGTCTGCTTATGCGGGACGCACTTCGCCGCGCGATGGGCGAAGTCCCTTACGCGCAGGTGCGTGGCAACCTGGAATCTCGCCATGCGGCAGGAGAGTTTGTCGCCATCGCAACTGGCCCGCATCAAACCAGCCCCCAGTTCACGACTGCCCAGACCATCGCCACCGAGAATGACATCGTTCGCCGGATGCGAGAAGGGCAGAATCAAATTGAGCCGGTCCTTTCGCGCCGAGATGCCCTTGCTCTGGTCGAACAGCACTCTCATCTCAATCGAGGTCAGCAGGAGGTCGTCAAGGAAGTGCTGACCTCTCGTGACCAGATTCAGGGGATTCAGGGCGTTGCAGGCGCGGGTAAAACGACGGCCCTCGTCGCCGTTCGCACGGGAGCCGAGTATGCGGGGTTTCAGGTCGAGGGTCTCGCTCCCACCTCGCGCGCCGCGAAACAACTTGAGCAAGCTAGAATTCACGCGGGCACGTTGCAGGGCTTTCTCGCTCGCGGTCAGCAAGGTCAGGAAGACTCGGGACAGCGGCTGTACTTTATGGATGAATCGAGCCTTGCCAGCACCAACCAGATGCGCGATTTCCTGAACCGTCTTGGTTCCCAGGATCGCGTTATCCTCATCGGCGATACGCGGCAGCATCAGGCCGTCGAAGCGGGCCGCCCTTTCCAGCAATTGCAGGAGGCAGGGATGCACACGGCAAAGCTCGACCAGATCGTGCGCCAGAAAGACCCGGAGTTGAAGGCAGTCGTGGAACAGCTTTCGGTCGGCAATGTCGCAGGAGGTTTGGAAGCGCTACAAAGCCAAGGCCGCATAACGGAAATCCGCAATGCACAAGAGCGCGTCCAGGCCATTGCCAAGAGCTATGTCGAGCACACAGAGCACACGCTGATCGTCTCTCCCGACAATGCTTCCCGTCGCGAGTTGAATCAGGCCGTCCGACAACAGCTACAAGCAACGGGCATCGTGGACACCGTGAATCATGCTCTGCGCGTGTTGGTTCCGCGCCAGGAGATGACTGGCGCAGACCGCCAGTGGGCTTCTCGTTATAGCGCGGAGGACATTCTGCGCTATTCGCGCGGGAGTGCCGCGCTCGAAATCGAAGGCGGCAGCTATGCTCGCGTTATCTCCACGAATCCCAAAGAGAACCTTGTCACGATAGAGAAGGTTTCCGGCGAGCAAATCACCTACGACCCGAAGCGTCTTGCCGGTGTCAGCGTGTATCGGGAAATGGAAAGGGACTTCGGCGTGGGCGACCGAATTCAATTCACCGCGCCCGACAAGGGGCTGGGTGTCTCCAATCGAGAATTGGCGACCATACTGCGAACGTACGACGACGGTCTACTTTCCGTGCATCTCGACAGCGGCAGGCAGGTCGATTTCGATCCTTCGAGGACTCGGCATTTCGACCATGGCTACGCCGTCACCAGCCACAGTTCCCAGGGACTCACCGCCGACCGCGTCCTCATCAACATCGACACCGATACGCACCCCGACCTCATCAACTCGCGCTTCGCCTATGTATCAGTCTCACGCGCGACGATCGACGCTCAGATTTATACGAACGACGCTTCGAGTCTGACTAGAAGTCTCAGCAACGACATATCGAAGGCATCGGCGATCGAGTTCGTCCACAACACGTCTGCACAGACCATCGGTGAGTGCACGTCCAACGTAGGAATCGACCAGTCGATGTAGTAGTGAGAGAGAAATTTACCCGTACTCAGATGGGGGAAAGAATCGAAAGACAAAACTAGTGCTATGGTTGTATCATTGAGGTTATGTATTGAGGTTATGTAGGGAGGCCACATCTCGAATGAGAAATGTGACGGCGGTCGTATTGTGTGGTGGCAAGGGAGGGCGCCTGCGTCCGCTTACTTCCGAGATTCCGAAGGCGTTGGTGCCGATCCGCGGACATCCCATCCTGCAACATCTGCTGACTTACCTGGCGGGTTCAGGCATCCGGAAGTTCGTCGTGTGTGTCGGATACAAGGCGACACTGATTGAGCAGTTTGTGGAGACGGTGCGGCGTCCGGACTGGGACATTCGGTGCGTGGATTCGGGCGATGCGAGCATGAACGACCGGATTCTGGATGCGTCTGAATCCGTGTCCGGACCTATGCTGATCTGCTACGGCGACACCCTCGCAAACGTGGATTTATCCGCGCTCGAGAGCCTCCACATGAAGACCGGAGCGATGGCTACCGTGACCGTGTACCCGCTGCGCAGCTCGTTTGGAATCGTCGAATTCGACGAGGCCGCGCGCGTGACCGGGATTGTCGAGAAGCCGTTGCTGCCTTACTGGATCAATATCGGGTTCCTTCACTGCGAACTACGGGCGTTGGAGTACATGAAGCGCAACTCCGACATAGTGGAGTTCTGTTCGGCACTTTCGAAGGCTGGTGGTCTGGCCGCCTACCGACACGTTGGCCAGCACATCACAATCAATACTGAGGGCGACTTAGCGGAAGCAGAGGCGCAGGTTTTCGACTTTGCGACGGCGGGGGCATGATGAAGCTGACTGGCAGCCGTGTCGTGGTCACCGGTGCATCCGGGTTTATCGGTTCCCATCTCGTGCGCCATTTGCTCAACGAGGGCGCGCAGGTGGGAATCGCTACCCGTTATGCTAATCTCATCAAGAACGTGAGGCTCACGGACTGTTGGGAACGCCTGCACATCATCGAAGCGGACCTTCGCAACCGCGGCGCTCTGGCTGCCATTGCTAGTTTTCAGCCCCGGGTCGGGTTTCATCTGGCAGCGTACAACCACGTGGGGCAAAGTTTTACACAGGTCGAAGAATGCTTCGATGTAAATGCCAAAGGCACTGCCAACCTGCTCGACGTGTGCAGTGCGGTTCCTCGATTCGTCTATATCTCCAGTTCGGAGGTCTACGGCCAACAGGACGCTGTTCCGTTCGTGGAGTCGACGCAGCCCAGACCCATGTCGCCCTATGCG
>DASZAG010000194.1:0-2376 GCA_035945555.1 Acidobacteriaceae bacterium | reverse complement strand
GAAGATATCCGCGACGCAAGGCGGCATGAGGCTTAACCGGCACGCAAATACTCTTGCGCGGATCGTGGCATCGACCCACGCAAGTCGTAACCCTTCGAATCTGAAACCCTAGTCCTTTACCGCACGGTCGGTAATCTCCAGTCCCTTGTCGATGATGGCGAAGGCCTCGCGCAGTTGCTGCTCGTTGATGCACAGCGGCGGGTTCGTGTAGAACGTGTTCCAGCGCACCAGCGTGTAGAGTCCCTGCTCGCGGAAGAACTTTCCGAGCGCGGCCATTTCTTCGGACGTGCCGTTGAAGGGAGCCATCGGCTGGCGCGTTTTGCGGCTGCGGATCAGCTCGAAAATTCCGAACAGGCCGATCGAGCGCACCGCGCCCACGGACGGATGCTTCGCCTGCATCTCGCTGCCGAGTTCTTTCATCACGGTACCCATTTTTTTCGCGTTCTCGATGAGACGATCTTCCTCGTAGACGCGAATGGTCGCCAGAGCCGCCGCGCAACCCATGGGATGCGAATTGTACGTGAGGCCACCGTAGAAGACTTTGTCCTGGAAGTGCTGCGCGATGTGATGGCGCATGCCGACCGCGCCAAGCGGCAGGTAGCTCGAGGTCAGGCCCTTCGCCATGCAGAGCAGGTCCGGAACGACGTTCCAGTGGTCGATGGCGAACCATTCGCCGGTACGTCCGAAGCCGGCCATGACTTCGTCGGCAATCATCAGGATGCCGTACTTGTCGCAGAGCTTGCGTACGCCCTCAAGGTAGCCGTCGGGAGGAATCAGGATTCCATTTGTGCCGGTGACGGTTTCGAGGATGAAGGCTGCGATGGTCTGCGGACCTTCGAGCTGGATGGTCTCTTCTATGGTGGCGAGCGAAGATTCGGTGGATTCCCATCCGCGCTCAATGCCGTGATAGGGATCCATGACGCGGACGACGCCGGGAATGCCGGGCTCGGCGGCCCAGCGGCGAGGGTCGCCGGTGAGCGAGATGCTGCCGGCGGTCGCTCCGTGGTAGGAGCGGTAGCGGGCGATGATCTTGTGGCGTCCGGTGAAGAAGCGGGCCAGCTTGATGGCGTTTTCGTTGGCTTCGGCGCCGCCGTTGGTGAAAAAGAAAGTGTCGATGTCGCCGGGGGTAATTTCCGCGAGCTTGGCGCCGAGACGCGCGCGCGGCTCGTGGGCCATGAAGGGATTGGCATAGCAGAGCGTCTCGGCCTGCTCTTTGATGGCATTGATGACGCGCTCGTCGCCGTGTCCGATGTTGACGGACATCAGCTGGCTGTTGAAGTCGAGGAAGCGTTTGCCCTCCGGCGTCCAGAAATAGATGCCCTTGGCTTTGGCGACGGGGATGGGGTCGACCTTGGATTGCGCCGACCATTCGTAGAGTGTGTGCTTCTTGCAGAGATCGACGAGCTCCTGGCTCGTCATTGCGGGATTAGCAACTGTTGTAGTCATAAGTCCTTTCAGAATCAGATGTGGCCTCTAGGAGCCGGCAGGCGCTTAAGGATAGCGATGGCGGTGTCAGCGTTATGTTTCATAGCTGGGTCAGCCATCTTGTCGCGCATCTCAGTGAGATATCGAATGGCTGCTTCTCTTGAAGCCGCGCGGGCAGCCAAAGACCCTTCTATCCTCCACTTCGGGGGCCCGCTAACCACTTTCTCCTTGCCATCCGCAGCAGTTTCCCAATGCTCGTCGGTGAAGAGCAGTCGGAAAATCCGTATTGTGCCTTCTACCTCGACATCTCCCTTCGGTGGAGGATGGTAGCGAAACTCGGAATCAATTGTACCGATGTCATCCACCCACTTCTGCCACGCCTCGGCCCTGTTCCCGTTTACCGACATAGGCCCATTTCCCAAGGGATATTTGGTGGTAACCAAGATCGTACCGTCACGTCGTACAGGACTCGGGTGCACAAACAAGCGCTCAGCGTCTTTCCAACCTTCCGGCGTGAGCAACACACCGTCGTTTATCATCTTGAAATATTGGTCTAAGACCTCATCAGGTGAGCCCTTTGGGGGCCTGTAAAGTTGGCCTAAAGAAGGGACCACCATCACTAACACAGCAACCGCCGCCACAGCCCCCTTCATGGCCACCTCATCCCTCCACCTGAAAGAAGCGTAAACCACCAGGTTCGCGAAGGTGAAGGGAATCAATCACAGTGCGAGCGTCCTAGAACTTGCGAGAGTGCTCTTTAGCCCAGCGTTCGACGACGACTTTTTTGTCGGTATAGAACTCGACGGAGTCGCGGCCCTGGCCGTGGAGATCGCCGAAAAAGCTGTTCTTCCATCCGCTGAACGGGAAATAAGCCATGGGCGCGGCAACTCCGATGTTGATGCCGATGTTGCCCGCA
The DNA here is from genome assembly GCA_035945555.1 of Acidobacteriaceae bacterium. Classification (GTDB taxonomy): domain Bacteria; phylum Acidobacteriota; class Terriglobia; order Terriglobales; family Acidobacteriaceae; genus Silvibacterium. The sequence goes on along the minus strand of DASZAG010000194.1, from coordinate 35 downwards.
GGCGCTTCGTAGCGGAAGCGGCGCGCGGCCGATCC
>DASZAG010000193.1:0-5045 GCA_035945555.1 Acidobacteriaceae bacterium | reverse complement strand
GTCGAGAGCCTGATCAAGAGCAAGGTTCAGCTCCAGCACGTTGACGCGTGGTTCTCCCAAGAATCCGAATTGTCGCGGCTCGGTGTGTTCGGTGACGAGCTTTTGCAATTGAGCCTGTGGAAGTCCGCGTTCGCGAGCGAGGCGAGGGATTTGAAACTCCGCTGCTGCCGTGGTGATGTCTGGATCGAGACCTGAACCTGAAGTGGTTACTAAATCGATGGGTACAGGGACACCGGGATTTTGCTTCTGCAATTCGGCTATGGCACTCTCAACGCGGTCAATGTACTTGCTGTTGGTCGGCCCGTAGTTTGAGCCTCCGGACGAGGTTGCGTCGTAGCCATTAGTGCCCGCCGCTGAAGGTCGGCCATGAAAATAGCGAGGGCCGGTGAAGGGCTGTTCAATGATCCTGGAGCCGACGAGCACGCCGTCGCGCGTAATGAGCTGACCGTTCGCTTTGCTATGAAAGAACGCTTGCGCGAGGGCGGTCATCAGAAGCGGATAAGCGATGCCAAGCAGAATCGCCGTGACCGCTGTGTACAAGAGCGAAATGATGAGGTTCCTTCGCATAATCTGACTCCTAGGCCAGGCGTATCGCCGTGATGATGATGTCGATGAGCTTGATTCCGATAAACGGCACGATGATTCCGCCAGCGCCGTAGATCCAGAGATTGCGCTTCAACAAAGCCGACGCGCCGAGCGCTTTGTAGCTGACGCCCCGCAGAGCGAGCGGAATAAGGGCAATGATGATGAGCGCATTGAATATCACAGCCGAAAGAATCGCCGACTGCGGGGTGCGCAGGTGCATGATGTTAAGCGCGTTCAAGACGGGGAAAGCGCCAGCGAACATGGCTGGGATGATGGCGAAGTACTTCGCTACGTCGTTTGCGATGGAGAAAGTTGTAAGCGCTCCGCGTGTCATGAGTAGTTGTTTGCCGATCTCGACAATCTCGATCAGCTTGGTCGGGTTAGAGTCCAGGTCCACCATGTTGCCGGCTTCTTTTGCGGCCTGAGTGCCGGTGTTCATGGCAACGCCAACGTCTGCCTGAGCCAATGCCGGAGCATCGTTGGTGCCGTCACCTGTCATAGCCACCAGCTTGCCCTGCCCCTGCTCACGCTTGATCAGGTCCATCTTGTCTTTGGGCTTTGCTTCAGCCAGGAAATCGTCGACTCCAGCTTCGCGTGCAATGGCCGCCGCGGTGAGGGGATTGTCGCCGGTGATCATGATGGTACGAATGCCCATGGCCCTGAGCCTTGCGAACCGTTCACGCATGCCGCCCTTCACGATGTCTTTCAGGTAAACGACTCCCAGTATCTGCTGGTCGCGGGCAACTACCAGCGGAGTTCCGCCGGCCCGCGCAATTTCCTCCACCGCGCCGTTGACTTCCGCGGGCATGCTTCCACCGCGCTCGTGCACGAATTGCGCGATAGCGTCCGCTGCGCCTTTGCGAATGGCACTGCCGCCGAGGTCTACGCCCGACATGCGTGTGCTCGCGGAGAAGGGAACGAATTCCGCGTGCAATTCCTCCAGATCTCGTCCGCGCAAACCGTAGCGCTCTTTTGCAAGAACCACGATGGAGCGGCCCTCCGGCGTTTCGTCAGGGAGAGACGACAATTGCGCCGCGTCGGCAAGCTGGTGGTTGCTGATGCCCGGTGCTGCGACGAATTCTGACGCCTGGCGATTGCCTAGAGTGATGGTTCCGGTCTTGTCCAGCAGCAGCGTGTTCACGTCACCGGCTGCTTCCACGGCGCGGCCGCTCATGGCCAGCACGTTGTGCTGCACGAGACGATCCATGCCTGCGATTCCAATTGCAGAAAGAAGGCCGCCAATCGTGGTTGGGATAAGACATACAAGCAGAGACACCAGCACGAACACCGTTTGTGGCGCGTGGGAGTAGATGGCGAAGGGCTGGAGCGTGGCGACGGCGAGGAGGAAGATGATGGTGAGGCCTGCGAGCAGGATGTTGAGCGCGATTTCATTCGGAGTTTTCTGCCGCTCCGCGCCTTCGACCAGCGCGATCATTTTGTCGAGGAAGGTTTCTCCGGGGTTGGATGTGATTCTGATCTTGAGATGATCAGAGAGGACCTTGGTGCCTCCGGTGACGGCGGAACGGTCTCCGCCCGACTCGCGGATTACAGGTGCTGACTCGCCCGTAATTGCAGATTCATCCACCGACGCTACGCCGTCCACGACTTCGCCGTCACCGGGAATCAGTTCGCCAGCCGCGACTGTCACAAGGTCGCCGCAACGCAACTTGAAGCTTGGTATATCTTCGCTGGTTCCATCTTTCAGAATGCGGTGCGCCATTGTCTCCGATTTGGCTCGACGCAGCGCTTCGGCCTGCGCTTTTCCCCGACCCTCCGCCATTGCCTCGGCGAAGTTTGCAAACAGCACGGTGAACCACAGCCACAGCGTGATCTGCAGATCGAAACGAAAGACGGCATGAGGCCCGCGGATCCCCGGAAAAAGCAACAATGTCGTGACAACGCTTCCAACCTCAACGACGAACATGACGGGATTGCGCATCATGGTGAGCGGATTGAGCTTTATGAGGGCATCGAGGAGCGCTTTGCGCGCGATTTTTCCGTCCCATAGAGACCTGCGATGTTTTCCCGAAGGGCTGCCTCCGGAATCCGCGTCATGCGGCTTCACAATCTCTTGCTGACTCACAGAAATCGTTGCCATCGAATACTCCCTAGAAAGTCTTTCCTGCGTGGAGCAGAAGCTGTTCAAGAACGGGACCGAGGCTCACTGCCGGGAAGAAGGTCAACGCGCAGACAATGAGAATCACGCTGATCAGCAGTACCGTGAAGAGCGGCGTTGTTACCGGGAAGGTTCCGGATGAAGCCGGGATGAGCTTTTTGCTTGCCAGGCTTCCGGCCAGCGCCAGCATTGGCACGATCATCAGAAATCGTCCGATGAGCATGGCTGCAGCGATGGTGAAGTTATAGAAGTGGGTGTTTGCATTCAGCCCTGCGAATGCCGATCCGTTATTGCCGACCGCGGAGGTAAAGGCATAAAGAATTTCGGAAAGCCCGTGCGGGCCACCATTATTGAGGCTGCTGAGCCCATAAGTCGGGGACAAGGCTGCGATCGCAGCGAATACCAGGATGACGAGCGGAAAGATCAACAGGTACAGCATGGCCATTTTTATGTCGTACGATTCGATCTTTTTGCCCAGATATTCGGGGGTTCTGCCGACCATGAGGCCAGCGATAAATACGGTGAGAACAATCATGATCAGCATGCCGTACATGCCCGCGCCAACGCCGCCGAAGACAATCTCGCCGAGCATGATGTTGGCCAGCGGCACAAGACCGCCGAGAGGCATGAACGAGTCGTGCATGGCATTTACGGCGCCGCAACTCGCGTCAGTGGTAACGGTGGCGAACAGTGCCGAGTTTGTGATCCCGAATCGGACCTCCTTGCCTTCCATGTTGCCGCCGGCCTGCTGCGAAGTTACTTGCTGGTTCACACCATGCAGCAGCGGATTGGGCTGTGATTCCGCATGGTAGGCAACGACGACTCCGGCGAAGAAGAGCACGGACATAGCGGCGAAGACCGCCCAGCCATGTCGTGGAGACTTGGTCATACGACCCAGGGTTACTGTGAGTCCGGCGGGAATGGCGAAGATAGAGAGCATTTCGAGCAGGTTTGAGAGCGGTGTCGGATTCTCAAACGGGTGCGCGCTGTTAGCGTTGAAAAACCCTCCGCCGTTTGTTCCGAGCATCTTGATGGCTTCCTGCGAAGCGACGGGACCCTGAGCTATGGTTTGCTCGGTAAGGGGCTGGGTCACCGGCTTGCCGTCAGTCCCGGTAACGGTCACGGTCGTGGGATCGAGGATTTTAACCGTGTCGTAGTGCCTGAAGTTTTGAATGACTCCCTGCGACACTAGGATCATTCCAAACACAATGCAAATGGGAAGAAGCACGCGGAGGATTGCCCGCGTCATATCTACCCAGAAATTGCCGATGGTCCTGCTTTCTCTGCGAGCAATGCCGCGGATGAAGGCAACTGCCAACGCGATGCCGATTGCCGCTGACCAGAAGTTGTGGGTTGCCAGGCCCACCATCTGGGTGAAGTAGCTCATGGTTGTTTCCGGCGTGTAGGACTGCCAGTTCGTATTGGTCGTGAAGGATGCCGCTGTGTTGAAGGCAAGGTCGGGAGCGACGGCGGTGAGGTGCTGCGGATTCCACGGGAGGTAATATTGCAACCGCTCAATGCCGTATGTGAGCACCATGGTCACGGCGCTGAACACGAGCATGGACAGGGAATACTCCGTCCAGTGCATTTCGTGCTTCTCGTCGATGCCGGTGCCCCGGTAGAGCAGGCGCTCAATCGGAGAAAAGAGCGGGTCGGCGAATGTTTTTTGCCCCTCAAACACGTGAGCCATATACACGCCGAGCGGTTTGGCGATTAGCAATACGAGGCCGAAGAAAACTGCAATCTGTAGCCAGCCGTTGGGGGTCATTAGAACTTCTCCGGATGCAGCAGGGCGTAGACCAGGTAAAGCAGCAAGAAGAGCGTGACTACAAGGAGTAAAGCCGTGCCAATCGTCATGGATCTACCTCAATCGCTCGCAGGCGTGGGTATAGGCGATTGCGACCACGAAAAACACGGCCGTCGCCAGAAGCATCAGAACATCCCACATGCGCGGACTCCCTTCGCAAGGGCAACTGCTTCTAGCTCACCGCATAACGGCTAAAAATTCTGTATGGAAGTTATAAAAAAGTCGTAAAGACCTGGCGTCCTTAGGAGGCAGCGTCCGGCTGGAAGCGGTACCCGATCCATGGTTCGTTGACCACGTAACGCGGCTCGGGGTCTGGCTCAATCTTCTTTCGGAGCTGCGCCACCAGGACACGCAGTGATTCCGGCTGCTCCACTGCATGCGGTCCCCAAATTGCGCGAAGAAGTATTCTGTGGGTGAGGACGCGCCCGGGCCGCTGCGCCATGTAAGACAGCAGGTCGAATTCCTTTGGAGACAGCCGAACCTCCCGGCCACGCACTTCCACCCGATGTTTCTGGCGATCGATGTGAAAGTCGCCAA
>DASZAG010000192.1:0-32296 GCA_035945555.1 Acidobacteriaceae bacterium | reverse complement strand
TTCCAAACAAAACAAAGCAGAAAGCAATGTTCGGCGAGTTTTCCTCACCTGTTATTCTGAAATAGAGAAGGACTATTCACGCGAAGGCGCAGCCAAGAGCTGCGCCTTTCGCTTTTAGGGCATTTGGACTGATGCCCGGGTGCCCCATCCTCCGCGCAGCGAATGGTGGGAACGTTGTTCGCTCTTGGCTGCCTTACTAAGTCCTTTGTTTGCTATGACGAATCATTTTTGGAGGAAATCTCAAATGGAACAAGCCACGGCAGTCTTCCCACTTAGGTCTGCGGCCGAATCCAAAAACGTACCGCAGAATTCGACGCCAGAAAACAAGCACGAGAACTCGCCAAAGCCGCGTCCTGACTATTGGCTATTGCCTGTCGCCTGTTGGCTATTGGTAATATCGACCTGTGACGGATGAGTATCTCGCCAAGATGTTGGCCGTGGCTTGTGACATGGTCGAAGCGGACGGAGCCACCCTGTTTGTAGTGGACGGTGAAGTATTGCGGCCTTACCTGGTCTATCGCCTGCCTGTTGACTACATCCGGGGGATAGGAACGGTCCGCATAGGAACCCAGTGCTGTGGCCGCGCTGTGGAACACAAACGGCCATGGATCGTCGAGGATATGCTCTCCGATCCGCTATTCGAAGAAGGACGGGCAGGCGCGCTAGCTTCGCCCATTCGCGCAGCCTTCTCCGTACCTGTAATGGACGGGGAAAAGGTGATTGCGTCGCTCGCGTGTCACTTCAACCATGCGTATTCGCCGTCGCAGGTGGACATCGAGCGTAATGAGGCTTTCGCAAAGCTGTTTGCCATCTCTCTTCGCGCTCGCCACCCTTCTACTTTCGCCCAGCCCTATCTCCTGGATTCGAATAATAAGCTGTCGCAACTCGATACAATCCTGCCCGAAGACGAAGACAGGGTTGCGTAGGGTTCACCATCCGCGGCGCGCTCAGCAACCAACCGTGTGGCGACGCTATTGGCTATTGGCTAAGGCTTTTGGCTACCGGCATGAATGTGTAGGCGCATTCGAATCATCGAGAGCTTTTCATTCAGGATGGCATGCTGCTCACTGGTCAGTTGTGAACGGGGCATAAAGCGCGTAATCGTACTGTAGGCTTGCGCAGCAACACTCCGTGCCCGGCTCCTGTTTTCGGGAATTTGTGTCCCATCGGCGATATCCAGCATCGTCAAGGCGACGTCGGCGTCATTGAGGAGGAAATTGACGCGGGCCTGTTGAATCTGTTGATCGAGCGGTCTGCCCATGAGCGTGGGATGCGGCCCCAAATGTCCGCGGCCCCTCCTGTGGAACTTTTCCCCCGGGTTCGGCGTAATCTGAATTGTACGGCTGGGAGGAACCAGTATGGCTGTCTCCTGTAGTAACTGCAGCAATCCTTTGAATGAGAGCGCGAAGTTCTGTTCCGCATGCGGAGCACCGGTGGGCGCACAGCAACCCGCGCAGGCCGCGCCGCCCAACTGGGGCGCGAACTGGGGCGGGAATTATGCGCAGCACTCACGGCTCATTCGTCCACGCTATGGACGCATGGTTGCCGGCGTCTGCCAGGGGTTAGCCAACGCGTATGGATGGGACGTGGTCTGGGTGCGTGTCCTTACCGTGCTGCTCGCTATCTTTGGCGGAGGCGTCGGACTCATCGGCTACATTGTGTTCTGGGTCGTAATGCCCGAGGAGCCGCTGGCGTTGCCCCATCCGAACCCATGGCCCACGCAACCGAGCTAGTGCCGGTCTAACTAATATCTCCCGGGTTCGTTTACAAAAGTCTTACACCCGCCCGTCTCCCCGTCCTGTTACGGTCGAAGTAGTCGAACGATACAGCCGAACGCGGAGATGTGCGGACCCATGCCCCCTGAAACACTTGAAACAACCCTGCCGGTCGAGAGTCCCGCGCCCACTGCAACCAGAACAGCACCCCGGCCCGCGAACAACCTTCCCGCGCTTGGCCGCGCCGCTCAAAGCGGCCAGTGGAGCACCATCACCGTCATCGCCATGGTGGCCTTCCATATCGGCGCCATCGCCGCACTGTTCATGTTCTCGTGGACGGCCCTGATCTGTACCCTGGTCCTCTGGGTCTACGCCTCGAACATCGGCATAGGCATGTGCTACCACCGCCTGCTTACCCACCGCGGATACAAGACCCCAAAATGGGTCGAGTACTTCATGGCCATCGGCGCGACCCTATCGCTTGAGGGCGGTCCGATCTTCTGGGTGGCCACGCATCGCGTGCACCATCAGCTCTCTGACCACGAAGGCGACCCGCACACGCCTACCGAGGGCGGTTGGTGGGCGCACATCGGCTGGATCCTCTGCGGCGTCTCCATGCACTCTGAAACTGCCATGCTCGGCCGCTACGCGCCTGATCTCGCCAAGGACAAGTTCTACCTGTGGCTCAGCAAGTGGCATTGGGTTCCCATGGTCGTCGTCGGCCTCGCGCTGCTCGCCATCGGCGGCTGGCCGGCCGTCATGTGGGGAATCTTCCTCCGCGTCACGCTCGGGCTCCATTCCACATGGCTTGTGAACTCGGCTACCCACATGTGGGGTCCGCGCCGCTTCAACACCAAGGACCAGTCCCGCAACAGCTGGTGGGTGGCTCTGCTTACCGGCGGCGAGGGATGGCACAACAACCACCACGCCCATCCGGTCTCCGCGCGCCACGGGCTGGCCTGGTACGAGTTCGACCAGAACTACATCGGCATCTTGATCCTCAAGTCGCTCGGCCTCGCCTGGGACGTAAAGGTCGCTCACTTCGACAAGAACGACCCCAAGCCCGCCGGAGTCGCTTAAGCCCTCCCCTTCAGCCACATACCCCTTCGTCCGCCGCTCCCGTTACACTGCTGATGGATGCGAATCAGGGGGCGAAGACGGAACGTCGTGCTGTTCGTCCTGCTCGGCGTGTGCCTGGTTGGAGTTGCGGTCGCGCTCAACGTCGGCTGGATCATCCTCAACTGGCGCCGTGACGCTCCGATGCTCATCGGCATCCCATTCTTCCTGTTGCTGATCGCCGGTGTCGTCCTCAACACCATCTTCCTGGTCCGTGAGGTGCGCCGCAACGAGCGCCACGACAGCTTCATCAACGCCGTCACCCACGAGCTGAAGACCCCCATCGCCTCCATCAAGCTCTACCTCGAGACCCTCGAGCGACGCGAGCTGAGCGATGAGAGGCGGCAGGAGTTCTACGGCATTATGCTCGAGGACAGCGACCGCCTCCTTGCCACAGTGGAGCAGGTGCTCAAAGCCGGAGAGGTAGGCCAGCGCTCCCACTCATCCGCGCGCGCCCCGGTCGACATGCGCGAGCTCGTGGCGTCCTCCATTCACCGGACGCGGATCCTGCACCACCTGGACGACGATAGCCTGAGCTTCGAGGAGCCCGCTCCGGATGTCTCCGTGATCGTTCGCGGCGACCAGGAGGAGCTCCGCACAGTCGTTACCAACCTGCTGAACAACGCCGTCAAGTACTCGCCGGACAGCGTGCAGATTCTGGTGCGGCTGGCTGTCGAGCGCGACGCATGGGTCATCCTGAGCGTCACAGATCACGGCATAGGAATCGCGCCCGCGCATCTCAAGAGGATATTCAAGCGGTTTTACCGGGTACCCAAGCGCAACGTGCTGCGAACCAAAGGAACCGGGTTGGGGCTGTTCCTGGTGCGTACGATCGCGAGACAGCACGGAGGAGATGCCTTCGCGGAAAGCCCCGGAGAAGGGAAGGGCGCAACCCTGAGCGTTCAGCTGCCCCGGGTTCTCGATCAAAAAGCGGTGCCACAGGAGCAGGAAATAGCATGAACGGAGCGCGCATTCTGGTAGTCGAAGACGAGGCTCATCTGGCCAAAGGCCTGCTGTTCAACTTGCAGGCCGAAGGCTTCGAAGTGACTGTTGCTTCGGATGCCGAGCAGGCGCTGGCGACCCTCGCGAAGGATCGTTGTGACGCCGTCGTGTTGGACGTAATGCTCCCCGGCAAGAGCGGATTCGAACTCACACAGGAGCTCCGAGAAGCCGGCAACTATGTCCCGGTGCTGATGCTGACCGCGCGCGGGCGTCCGGAAGACGTCCTCCAGGGTTTTTCGTGCGGGGCCGACGATTATCTGCCAAAGCCCTTCGAGCTTTCGATCCTTCTGGCACGGATCCACAGCCTTCTGCGCCGCACCAAGTGGCACGCGACCGCGAACCGGAGCGCATCGGCACCGGATGACCTGCCGTTCTTCGAGTTCGATGGGCGCAAAATCGACTTCGAAAACCTGAGGCTGGAAGCGTTGGGCAAGGACATCCACCTGACGATGATGGAAGCTGACCTTCTGCGCTACCTCGTGCGCAATCCTCGGCGCTCCATCTCCCGCAAAGAACTGCTGGAGCAGGTATGGCGCCTTCGAGAAGACACGGACACGCGCGCCATCGACAACTTCATCGTGCGCCTCCGGCGCTATATTGAGGACGAACCGTCATCCCCACGTTATCTAAGGACCGTCCGCGGGGTGGGCTACAGCTTTTCTCCCGGTGGAGTGTAGTTTGCATCGATAGCGGGTGGTCGAGCATCGATAAACCAACAAGGAGCGAATCGCGATCAAGTTATGAGCGAAGTCACATTGAACATCGATGGTATGCATTGCGGGTCGTGCGTGCGACGGGTGACGCAGACACTGGAGCGGCTGCCGGGAGCGGAAGTGGTTGAAGTCCGCATCGGCGCAGCGCGCCTCAAGACCGACGACACAGCGCAGGCCGTGGCCGCACTGGCCAAGGCGGGATACACCGCCCGCGTGGAAGCAGCATAGGAGCGGCATTGAAGGAAGCGGGCACACAGGCCATTACGCTCGGCGTGCAGGGAATGACCTGCGCCGCATGCCAGGCCCACGTAGAGCGTGCCTTGGCAGAAACCGAAGGCGTAACCAGCGCCAGTGTGAATCTGATGACCCACTCGGCGCGAGTGGAATACCAGCCGGCCGTTACGCGGCTGGAGTCGTTATTCGATGCCGTGCGCGAGGCTGGTTATGACGTATCTCTGACCGCTGAAAGTGCGTCCGAAGAGGACCACAAGAGGCAGGAACAAAGGCTCAGGTGGAGGGCCTTCGCGGCCATTATCGCTGGCGTGGTGGTCATGTTGCTTTCAATGCCGCTGGCGATGCACGGGCATCCCGGCGTGAGCGACCGCGCCATGATGTCCGTCGCGCCGTGGCTTTATCACATCCCGCCGCTGCCATTGGAGTATGTCTTGCTGGTTCTCACGCTGGCCGGAATGGCCTGGGCCGGTGGTGCGATTTACCAGCGGGCGTGGCAGGCGGCAATTCATCGGTCCACCAATATGAATACCCTCGTGGCGCTGGGCACCGGCGCAGCGTTTGTGTATTCGGTTGCGGCAACGCTCTTCCCCGGCTTCTTTCTGGCCCACGGCCTTCAGGCGGACGTTTACTACGATTCGGTCCTGCTGATCCTCGGATTCTTGCTCATCGGCAACTGGCTGGACGCGCGCGCGAAGCGGCGCACGCTCGACGCCCTGCACGGCTTTGCCGAATTACAGCCGCGAACGGCGCGCGTCCTGCGCAACGGCGAGGAGACTGAGGTTGCGGTGGCAGAGCTCACGGCAGGCGAGGTAGTGCGCGTGCGGCCGGGCGAGCGCATACCGGTAGACGGAATTGTCCTTTCCGGAATCAGCAGCGTGGATGAGTCGCTGATTACCGGCGAATCAGTGCCTGTCTCACGCGGCATGGGAGATCGCCTGATCGGCGGATCGCTCAACTATGACGGAGCTCTTGAGTACCGCGCCACTTCCGTGGGAGCCGACAGCGTGCTCGGCCAAATGCTGCGGCTGATGGAAGAGGCGCAGTCGTCAAAGGCGCCCATGCAGCAACTCGCAGACCGCGTGAGCGCAGTCTTCGTTCCGGCGGTGCTGGCGATTTCGGCTCTGACGTTCGTGCTGTGGTCTGTGATCGGGCACGCTGGCGGTCCCGGCCGGGCCTTTGCGATTGCCGTCGCCGTGCTGGTGATTGCCTGTCCGTGCGCGATGGGACTAGCAGTCCCAGCCGCGCTCACCGTTTCGATTGGGCGTGCCGCGCAGCTTGGGGTGCTTTTCAAGGGCGGCGAAGCCATCGAGCGACTTGCACGCGTGGACACGATCGTTCTGGACAAGACCGGAACGCTGACCGAAGGCAAGCCGGGCATTACAGGAGTTCGCTCCGGTCAGGTAGATGAAACGACGTTGGTGTCACTAGCCGCTTCGATTGAGGCGCGATCGGAGCATCCACTGGCCCGCGCGGTGCTGGACCATGCTTCCGCGCGAGGCATTGCGCTCGTCGAAGCGGCTAATGTGCGCGCCGTTCCGGGCAAAGGGCTGTTGGGGACAGTGCGAGGAACGGCGGTTGCCGCGGGAAATCGCGCTCTGATGGAAGAGATGGGCGTCTCCATTCCGGCAGAGGCGGTCGCCCATTCCGGAGAGACTCCGCTATACGTTGCCGTGGACGGCGGGTTCGCAGGATTACTGACAGCACGGGACAGCATTCGCCCAGGAGCTGCGGAAGCGGTATCTAGATTGAAGGCAATGGGCATGCGGGTTGCCATGCTTACCGGCGACAGCCGCGCCGCCGCCGAGGAAGTCTCCAAAGCCGTTGCTCTCGATCAGGTATTTGCCGAGCTCCTACCAGAGAACAAGCTCACCAAGATCCGCGAACTGCAGCGCGAAGGCCGCAGAGTGGCGATGGTGGGCGATGGAATCAATGACGCCGCAGCGCTGGCGCAGGCCGACGCGGGCCTTGCCGTGGGAACGGGCGCCGATCTGGCTCGGGAGGCGGGAGACGCCATTCTTTTGCGCGGCGAACCGAGGCAGATTACTACCGCGATTGCCCTGTCGCGGCACACGCTGCGAGTGATGCGCCAGAATCTTGGCTGGGCGCTCGGCTATAACGTCATCGGTATTCCTATTGCCGCGGGGGTGCTGTTTCCGTGGACGGGAGTATTGCTGAATCCGGCCGTTGCGGCTGCGGCAATGGCGCTCAGTTCCGTCAGCGTGCTTTCCAACAGTCTTCGCCTGAAGCGGTTTGCGACCAGTTAAACTGAATCCGTGCGCATTCTGACCCGCTACATTTTGAAGGAGGTACTTTCGCACGCCTTTCTTGGCGGTGTCCTCTTCACGTTCGTGCTGATCATGCCGAACCTTCCGAACCTGATGGCGTTGATCGTTCGGAATAGCACCTCTCCAGGCCTGGTGGCGGAGATATTCTTCCTCCTGCTGCCGAATATGTTTACCGTAACGATCCCCATGGCGGTGCTGGTGGGGATTCTGCTCGGGTTGAGCCGCCTTGCGGCTGACAGCGAAATCACGGCGATGCGAGCATCCGGGATCGGCGTCTGGCACTTCGTGGGTGTGATTGCGCTCGTCGCAGTTGCGGGCTGGGGCGTTGATCTCGCCAATTCATTGTACGTTGCCCCAAAAGCAACGGCGACAACTCGGCAATTGGAATCGACACTCCTCAACTCGCAGGCCTCCTACGAGGTGCAGCCGCGCGTCTTCAACGAGGAATTCAAGAATTACGTGTTCTACGTGCAGGATGTGCGCGCAGCGCGCGGCTCGAGCGACTGGCGGCAGATTTTCCTGGCTGATCTGTCGGATCCATCGGCGCCGAAGATCACAACTGGGGCCTCCGCCACAGTGGTCAGCCGCAAGGGGCAGGGGGCCATCATGCGGTTGCGCGACGGCACCGAGCACCAGACAACGGCGAACCAGCCGGGCCAGTACAACATTTCAACCTTCGCGCAGATGGATCTTCCGCTTATGCTTACGGCGCAGCGGGATACCCGGATCACACGGGGCGATACGCGGTTAGCCGCCATGTCAAACCACGAACTGCTGGCGAAAGGCCACGACCTCAATGGGCGGCCATACCTGATCGAACTGCAAAAGCGGTTCGCATTTCCAGCGGCCTGTCTGGTCCTGATGCTGGTTGGCGTGCCCCTCGGCCTTTACTCGAAGCGCGGCGGCAAGGGTGCGGGATTTGTTCTGACCATCGTGCTCGTTTTCATCTATTACTTCCTGTCCTCCACCGGAACGGCGCTGGCCCGGCAGAACAAGCTGCCGGTGGTGGTCGGGGTATGGCTGGTGAACATTCTGTTTGCGGCTGGAGGCATCTTTTTGCTGCGGCAGATGGCGAAAGGCGGAGCCATGCTCGCAGCCATCGCATCCCTGGGCGGATGGCTGAAGCGGTCAGAGCAGGAGGAGCCTGAATCGGTCCGCGGCGAAACAGAAGAGGCAAGATCCCACCACGCGCGCGGGCACTTTCCGCTCATTGTTGACCAGTATGTGCTCAAGGAGTTCCTGAGCACGTTCTTTCTGGTGCTGGCGTCATTCGTGATGCTGATGCTGCTCTTCACGTTCTTTGAGCTGCTCGGAGACATTGTCCGCAACCACTCATCGCTTCTGCTGGTGGGTGAATATCTGTTGAACCTCACTCCGAGCATGATCTACATCATTACGCCTCTGAGCGTCCTGATTGCGGTTCTCGTGGTCTTCGGAGTGCTCAACCGGTCGAGTGAGCTTACGGCAATGAAAGCGTCCGGCATCAGCCTGTATCGCATCGTGCTACCCGTGCTGATAATCGCGTGCGTCCTGGCCACGTCGCTGTTTATCTTCGACGAGCTTTACCTTCCGAAGGCCAACCGCCGCCAGGAGGCGCTGCGGAATGTCATCAAAGGCCGTCCGGCGCAAACGGTGGAGCATCCGGGTGAGAACTGGATATTTGGCAAGCAGGTTCCTGGGCAGCCGGAGAGCATTTTCTATTACCAGTTCTTTGACGCCTCGCATGACACATTCGGCAATATTTCAGTCTATGAATTCACGCCCGGCTCGTTCTCAGTCTCAAAGCGCATATTTGCGTCGAGCGCGCATTGGGCTCCCAGCCTGAACCAATGGATTTTTGAAAATGGATGGGAGCGCACGTTCAGCGGAGATGAAATCAGCAACTATCACACCTTTGTTGTGAACGCGTTTCCAGAGATTCACGAGCGCCCCAGCTACTTTAAAACTGAGGAGAAGCTGGCCGACGAGATGAGCTTCAGCGAACTCTCCTCATATATCCATGAGCTGCGCCAAGGCGGCTTTGACACGATGCGGTTGCGTGTCCAATTGAATCGCAAGCTGGCTTATCCGCTCATCACACTCATTATGGCGATATTGGCGGTGCCGTTTGCGCTATCGATGGGGCGCAAGGGCTCTCTTGCAGGCATTGCCGTCGCTATTGGGGTAGCCATTGCCTATTTCGCCGTGGACGGAACTTTTGAGGCATTGGGAGGGGTAAATCTGCTGCCCGCCGTGCTTGCGGCGTGGTCTCCAGACGTAGTTTTTGCGCTGATCGGAAGCTATTTGCTGCTTCGAACATCTACATAATCAGAGATCTATGCTGAGTCGACTCAAACCGCTGTTCCCCTACATGCGCCGCTACCAACGCGGATACGCCTGGGGTGCGGTGTCTGTTGTTCTGAACAACGCCATCTGGATATTTTTCCCAATGATCATCGGCGTGGCCACTGATGATCTTCTCCACCATGGCGTGACCAGCAGAAAGATTCTTATGTACGCCGGGATACTGCTGGGGATTGCGCTGGCGAAGGCGGTGTTCCTGTTCCTCACGCGCTGGATTCTCATCGGCATCTCGCGCGACATCGAGTTCGACCTTCGCAACGATTTGTTCCGGCAACTTGAGAAGCAGCCCGCAGAGTACTATCAGCAGCGGCGCACCGGCGACATCATGGCGCGAATGACCAATGATCTGAGCGCGGTGAGGATGCTGCTGGGTCCGGCCATTATGTACAGCGCGAATACGGTGCTGTTCTCCATCGGTGCGCTGTTTTTCCTGCTGCGTATTAGCCCCCTGCTGACGCTGTATGCGCTGGCTCCTCTGCCTGTAGCCAGCATTCTGGTGCAGGCCATGGGACGCAGGATTCACGATCGGTTTGAACGCATCCAGGCGATGTTCTCTGACATTTCCGCGCAGGCGCAGGAGAATTTCTCCGCCGCGAGACTGGTGCGGGCCTTCGCGCAGGAAGACGCGCAGATTAAAGCCTTTGATACTTCGAACCGGGAATACGTCCGTCGCGCCCTGCGCCTGGTGCAACTGATGGGCATGCTGTGGCCGACACTCGAATTCATGCTCGGAATTGCGATGGTGATTGTGCTGTATGTGGGTGGTCATCAGGTTTTAACGCATCGCATTACGGCGGGCGACTTCACGGCGTTCACCATCTACACCGTGATGCTCACATGGCCCATGATCGCGCTCGGCTATGTGGTAAACCTCTTTGAGCGAGGAACCGCCTCCGTAGTGCGCATCCACGAGCTACTGGTGGAGAAGCCAACGATCGATGACAGTGCGGCGCGGCCCGAGGCTAAAGAACACGAGATTGTGGGCGACCTCGAATTCCGGCATTTGTCATTCTCTTACGGCGATGTGCCGGTGCTTCGCGACATCTCTCTTAAGATTCCGGCTGGCTCGAGCCTGGCTTTGGTCGGCCTTACCGGAGCAGGGAAGACCACGCTCGTGAATCTGATTCCGCGACTCTACGATGCGGCGCCGGGGACTGTGCTGATTGACGGCCGTCCTGTGCGGGAGTATTCGCTGGAGCAGTTGCGGCGCAGCATCGGCTTTGTTCCGCAGGAGACGTTTCTGTTCAGCGAGACGATCCGTGAGAATTTGCTGCTGGGAGCGCCAGATGCAGGAAAGGATGCCATGCTTGATGCGGCTGAGGCTGCCCACATCCGGCGCGAGATTGAGGAGTTCCCACGCGGGTTTGAAACGGCAGTCGGGGAGCGGGGCATTACGCTGTCGGGCGGGCAAAAGCAGCGGTCATCCCTGGCTCGCGCATTGGTGCTGGATCCGCGAATTCTCGTTTTGGACGATGCGCTCGCCAGCGTGGATACCTACACTGAGGAACTCATTCTGGAAGAGCTGCGGCGTCGCATGATGGGCCGAACGACAATTCTTATTTCGCATCGTGTTTCAACTGTACGAAACGCGGACCGAATCGCAGTGCTGGCGAATGGGCGCATTGAAGAACTTGGAACCCATGATGAGTTGCTGGCGAAAGGCGGCTATTATTTCAGCCTTTATGAGAAGCAGAAGATGGAAGAGGAGCTTGCCGAGGTAAGGTAACGGCGGGACTAGTCCCAGCCCAGGTTCATGCGGTCTTTAAGGATGCAACGGTCCATCACCACTTTCACTCCAGCGGTTTCGGCGCGCTTGGCGGCAGCGGAGTCGATAACGCCTTCCTGCAGCCAGAGGTAAGGAATTCGCAAGCGAATCACGTCATCCACAATTGCTGAGACGTGCTCCGGCGCGCGAAACACGTTGACCAGCCGAATCCCAGGAGCCGCTGCCAAGGCAGCGTCCAGCGTGGGAAATGCGACTTCATCCAGCGCGCCTCCGATCATGGGATTCACAGGAACAATGCGATAACCACGAGACTGCATAAAACGGGAGACGCCGTAGGAAGCTCGGTTTCCGTTGTTTGAAAGACCGACGACGGCTATGGATTTACAGCTAGTCAGAATCTCCCTGATCAAGTCAGGCTCGTTCATGCCAGGTCATCCTCAGCGTCCGCCGTCGTCGGGACTCCGCCATTGCGCCGCATTTTCAAATACCCCCGGATAAAGGGATCGAGATATCCATCGAGGACGCGGTCAACATCGCCGACTTCCACTTTGGTGCGATGATCCTTGGCGATGCGGTAGGGCTGGAGCACATAAGAGCGAATCTGGGATCCGAAGTTGATGTCCAGCTTCGAATTTTCAAGCTTCTTTGTTGCTTCGCGCTTCTTTTCCAACTCGTATTCATAGAGGCGGGAGCGCAGCATCTTCATGGCACGATCGCGGTTTTTGTGCTGCGAGCGCTCGTTCTGGCAGGCGACCACGATTCCCGTGGGAATGTGGGTGATGCGTACCGCTGAGTCAGTGGTGTTAACGTGCTGGCCACCCTTGCCGCCGGAGCGATACGTGTCAGTGCGGAGGTCATCCGGCTTGATGTCGATCTGAATGGAGTCGTCGATCTCGGGCGAAACGAAGACAGAAGCGAAAGACGTGTGCCTGCGCTTGGCCTGATCAAAAGGGGAAATTCGCACCAACCGGTGAACGCCCGTTTCACTTGAAAGCAGCCCAAACGCATATTCGCCGGTGATGGTGAAAGTCGCGGACTTGATCCCGGCTTCTTCGCCGTCCTGATAGTCGTTGATCTCCGTCTTGAATCCCTGTTGTTCGGCCCAGCGCAGATACATGCGCATGAGCATCTCGGCCCAATCTTGACTCTCCGTGCCGCCAGCCCCTGGATGCACTACCACGATGGCGTTCAGAGGATCGGTTTCGCCGGAAAGCATTGTGCGTGCTTCGAGCGTCTCCGCGTACTCGCTCAGCGAGCGAATCTCGCGCTCCAGATCGCCCTCCACAGGCTCTCCCTCACGGGCGAGATCGAAATAGGCGTCGATGTCTCCCGACCGGCGTTCCAGTTCAGCATCGCTCGCGACCTGTTCTTCGAGGCGCTTGCGGTCGCGCATGAGTGGCTGCGACACTTGCGGATTCGACCACAACGACGGGTCCGACAGCTTTTGCTCAATGGCAGCTAGTTCTTGTTTGAGGCGGCGGGCGTCAAAGATACTCCCGCAGGTCGCGGACTTTGTCGCGCACAGGAGCGTATGCGAATTCAAGATCGTTCAGCACGATGTAGAGACCTGACTTGTTCGATAGGCTGGGCGGCGCTTGAATGCAAGAAACAAGAGCGCGCCAACTACGATTATCCCACACAGGTAAGCGAAGACATCTCCGTAGCGCGTGTAGAAGGTGAGGTTGTTTTCGTATCCATAGCGCACTACCAGAGAGGTCTCAACGTCGCGCGGAGCGCTATCTGTTATGCGCCCACGTGGATCAATAGCGGTTGTAATGCCGTTGTTGGTGTCCAGCAGAATCCAACGATGGTTTTCGATTGCTCTCATTCGCGCCATGTTCAAGTGCTGCCACGGCGCACTGGTATTGCCATACCAACCGTCGTCAGAAATATTGATGAAGACATTAGCTCCGTTCTGCGCGAACTGGCGCACCTCGTCGGCAAATATCGATTCGTAACAAATGAAAATGCCGAATGCGTGCCCATCCGAACGAAATACATTGCGGGTCTTGCCGCGCTGCAAGTCCACCAGTTGTTGCGTCAGCTTATGAGCAAAGAACAAGGCGTTCCGGTATGGGATATATTCGCCAAACGGCACGAGATGAATTTTGTCGTAGCGCCCGAGGATCGTTCCATTGGGAGCGGTGAAGACCGCGGAATTATAGGTGCCGGTCTGATCGCGGCCGAGCATTCCGGCCACAATGGGAGCGTGAGTTGTGGTCGCCAGCGAGTGCAATAGCGCAATGAGTCGCGGATCATCGCTAAAAAAAGGTGATTGCGCTTCAGGCCACACCACGACTCCCGGGGGGAGGGTGTTTTTGGCGCAAGGCGGGAGAATAAGTGGAGCGCGAGGTGAAGGCACGCCAATGTAAGCCGGTGTGCAGGTGTCGAGGCTCTGCGCAAGCATCCAGTTCGCGCGGTTGTCCCACTCCGGGCCGATCCATACATTGTTGGTGCCGACATCAAGATCGGGTTGCAAAAGAACGGCGTAGGTTGACGTTGGTGCAGGCTTCGCTGTCATAAATGACCCGAGCTGAAGAATTATGATCAACAGCGCGGCTCCCACGCCGATGCGCAGTTGGGTGTGGATGCTCTTCGCAAGCAGAGCGGAGGCGAGCATCCCATTGACAGCAACCAATACAAAGGAGATGCCATAGGTCCCGGCGAATGGAGCAAGCCTGGTCAGCAGCAGATTATCTACTTGCGAGTACCCCAATTGGTCCCAGGGAACGCTGGTGATGCGTGCGGCGGCGAGCTCGAGCGCTGTCCACAGAAAGGGAGCTAGCACGAGCGGCGCAAGGATTCCGCCCGAAGCGCGCCGGACCCACGCGATGACTAAGCCGAACACGCCAAAGTAGAGCCCCAGGATTGCGCTGAAAAGAAACAAAATGCCGACCCCGCCAAGAGAGGACACTCCCTGCGCATACTGCGTCATCGTCTGGTAAATCCAGTAGCAATTCAGTAGATACCAGACCGCGCCGCAGACATAAGCAATGATGGTGCTACGCCTTACATAACTGGGCGACGACACATTCTGTTGCGCCAACAACGCATAGAGAAGCGGAAGAAGAGCGAACCACCCGAATACCGCCCGCCATTGCGGCAGGGGCCCCGCAATCGGGAAGGGGAGATTCAGCCATACCGCTGACAAGACCGCCAGCAGCACGGAAAACAAGAAAGTAGATTTTCCTGGGGCGATCCGGTTGTGTGACACGCGCATTTCATGCCGAGTTTACCATTCGGGGCGAGGTGAAAAGCAGTTTGCAAACCTGGCGAAGGCCCATACAATGATTGCTATGAACGTGCTTGCGCAGTTCGGAATCGACGCCCTGACCGTACTGTTCTTCATCGGGCTGGTTGGTTCGGCATTGGTCGTGTTGCTGAGCTTCATCGAGGATCTGACGGAGCTTTTCGGCGACTGAAGCCGCTTCAATTTCTGCGAGAATTGGACGTGCATTATTTGTGTTGACACCGGCACGAGTCAAACTTAGACTCAGCGGTAGCGTCAGGGCGAGGCAGCCCGGAGTTCACCCACGCAACTGACAGGCGTCAATAGACTTCATGTCCTCTAGCCATACGTTCTCCGCTCCTCAATCCACCCGAGTCAAGCTGGTCATTGCCTCTTCGGTGATGCTCACTTTCATTTCCTTCTGGCGCGCTGCAGCCATTGTCCTCAATGACCTTGGTTCGTCGGCGTTCTACGCGGGGGGCATTGCGGAACAGGCAGTAGGAAAGGCCGCGCCATGGTTCATCCTCGGCGTCATGCTGTTTTCCTTCGCCGTGCGGGCGGTTTACGTTGAGAGCTGCTCCATGTTCACGCGTGGCGGCGTCTACCGGGTAGTGAAGGAAGCCCTCGGCGGAAATTTTGCCAAGCTCAGCGTATCGGCGCTGATGTTCGACTACATTCTTACCGGGCCGATTTCGGGCGTCTCCGCCGGGCAGTACATCACGGGCCTGCTGAATGAATTGATGAATGTGGGGGCGTTGCATGGGTGGCTTCCGCTCGCGCTGATAAACGGCCACACGGCGCGCCAGTTACCGGTGAACGAAACCTCGGCGATATTCTGCTGTATCGTTACCATTTATTTCTGGTGGCAAAACATCAAGGGTATTGAGGAGTCCAGCGATAAGGCCCTTGAAGTGATGAAGATCACCACCATCATGGTGGTGCTGCTACTGAGCTGGAGCATCTGGTCAGCATTTAAGCTTCATGCCAAATTTCCTCCTCTGCCCATCCCCTCAAACCTGCATTTCTCAAAGGACGCGCTAGGGTTCCTCTCCAGCAGCAAATTCGCCACTAGCCTCGGGCTGTTCGGGATCATCATGGCTTTCGGCCATTCCATCCTCGCCATGAGCGGTGAGGAAACTCTTGCCCAGGTAAACCGCGAGATTGAGCATCCGAAGCTCAAGAACCTGAAGCGCGCGGCTATCGTCATTGCGATCTACAGCTTTGTATTTACGGGAATTGTCTCGCTGCTTGCGGTCATGCTAATTCCGGACTCGGTGCGGATTCCGGTGTACCGCGACAATCTCATCGCGGGCCTCGCGATGTATGTGATCGGTCCGATGACGCTGAAGATTATCTTCCGCGTGTTTGTGGTCATCGTGGGTTTTCTGATTCTCTCCGGCGCGGTCAACACCTCCATAATTGGCTCAACCGGCGTACTGATGCGCGTGGCGGAAGACGGCGTGCTTACGGACTGGTTTCGTCGTCCGCATAAAAAGTTCGGCACCAGCTATCGCATCATCAACCTGGTTACCGCACTTCAGCTATTCACCATCATTGTCACGCGTGGCAATGTAATCACACTGGGAGAAGCCTACGCCTTCGGAGTTATCTGGAGCTTTACCTTTAACAGCCTTGCCATGCTCGTTCTTCGCTGGAAGTATCACGGAGAGCGCGGCTGGAAGGTCCCCATCAACGTTAAGATCCGCGGCTTTGAGGTTCCCATTGGACTGTTCTGTGTCTTTCTCGTTCTGCTGACCACGGCGACCGTCAACCTGTTTACCAAATCAGTGGCCACAGAAAGCGGTGTGGCGTTCGCTGCGGTGTTTTTCATCATTTTCAGCGTGTCTGAACGGAAAAATCTGAAGCGGCAACTCGTCGCAGCAGCGCAGATGAAGGAACATTTTCAACTCGAGCATCCTGAAGAGATTGGCAGAGAATCCCTCGACCTTCGCCCTGGAGCTGTGCTCATTACCATGCGCGATGCGGTGAATCCCTTCGCGCTTAAGTGGACACTTTCACGCACAAATACTGATGATCAGGACGTTGTAGTGCTCACCGCTCGCATGATGGGCGTGGGCGGCCCGGAGTATCTGGATGAGCAGCCGTTCAGCGAACACGAACAGACGCTTTTCACCAAGGCTGTGTCTGTCGCGGAGAGCTTCGGGAAGCATATCTCGCTGTTAGTTGTTCCCGCCGGAGACATATTCGCCGCCCTGGTGCAAACCGCAAACTCGCTCGAAGTATCCGCCCTGGTCTCAGGGCTTTCATCGAAGATGTCCGCTCCGGAGCAGGCATATCACGTAGGACAGGCGTGGGAGGCTCTTGCAGAACCGAAGAGGCAATTTACGTTTTATGTAGTTTCGTCGAACGGGAGCGCTCAGGCCTTCCACATTGGTCCTCACGCTCCAACGCTTCAGGCGGAAGATGTTCAACTGGTCCATCGCCTATGGCTTAATTTCAGGCGTGATCCTGCAATGCAGTCTCTGCACCACACCGACATTGTGACCTATGCGCTCACTCGGCTAGCTTCAGAGTATGCGAGAGACAAAGTTGAGGTCTTGAAAGAGCTGCGGAGATATACCAAAGATGAGAACCGCGATGACAATATGATCGGTCATCTTCCACAGGGGCCAAATGCGCCGGAGCCCCGATATACCTTGCCTTCCTCCGATCGCGAGAAGAATTCATAGGCCACACACCGACACACACAGCAATTTGTTCCCGCCGATTCCGTTGTGTTATTGATGGTGGAGTAGTTGATTTGGCATCTTTCCCGTGACGAAATTCATACCTTACTAGGCTTTAAGCAGTAGCTGGAGGATACATGCAAGTAGATGAGATTTTGATTGAGATTGATCGCGAAATTGCGCGTTTGCAACAAGCACGTGACCTGCTCGCAGGTTCAACGAGTAAGGGCGTCGCTCGACGTAGCGCCCCTGCGGCACCAAAACCGCAGACCAAGAAGAGCGGGAAGCGCAAATTGAGCGCGGAAGGCCGGCGCAGAATCTCAGAAGCTTTAAAGCGGCGCTGGGCCGAGAGGAAGAAGGCATCGGCCAGAGCAGCGAAGTAGCCGCCGCGTAGTGAATGGAAAGGCCGCCTTGACGGCGGCCTTTTTCGTTAGCGCAACGTCTCTCCGGGCTGTGGCTTAAGAACGGTTACGCCGGATGTTTTCAGATTTTCTTCCAGTTCTGCAGGCGTACCGGTAAGTTGTGGGAACGTCCCATAGTGAATCGGCAGAATCGTCGTTGTCCCCAGGTAGTTTGCCGCAAGTGCGGCGGCTTTGGGTCCCATCGTGTAGTGGTCGCCAATCGGGAGCATCCCTATTTCCGGCGCGTACAGCTCTTTAATGATCCGCATATCCGAAAAGACTGAGGTATCGCCCGCGTGGTAAACAGCTGGAGCCCCTTCAATCGTCAGCACAAAGCCCGCGGGCTCACCCCCATATAGGGTTTCATTGCCGTCCTGAATGCTGGAGCTGTGCCGTGCCTCGACCATGCTCACGGTTACGTCTTTGTATTTGTATGAGCCTCCCAGGTTCATTCCAACTGTATCTTTGATCCCCTTGGACCCTATCCACTGCGCCAGCTCATAGATCGCCACCACCTCGGGGCGATGCTTCTTCGCTACGAAAACAGCATCGGCAATGTGGTCGCCATGTCCATGGCTGAGCAGCATCAGGTCCAATTTTTCCGGAAGCTTATACTTCTTCGGGAACTTCGGATTTTGCTCGAGAAACGGGTCGATCAGAATCTCGGTCCCCTGAGGAGTCGTGACGTGTACGGTTGCGTGTCCGAGCCAGGTAATGGCCAATCCGCCCCATCGTGCCATAGGTCATAGTCCTCCATTTGCCAGTATTTGTAGGATGCGGAAGCCGAGCTGAATCGGCCGAGTCCATATTCGGCTGGCCGAACCATTCAGCGTGTGAGAATCACTTCGTAAAGATTGTCTTTCGCAAGAAAGAAGCGCGAGTTGCTGAACTGCGCAAAAAGCTCCTCTATTTTGCGATTGGTATAGACGCGTTGGACCGGGTGGGGTTCCGCTTCCTGCATTTCAATCATGTCGGAGCCGGTCAGGTGATAGCGGCAGAATGCCGTATTCGGCCCAGTGGCTTTGCTGTGGAATACCGCCAGAACGAGACCATCCCTGAGCACCACGTCTCGCAGATGTTCGATGAGCGGCAGCACCAGCCCCTGCGGAATGTAGTCAAGCGTGTTCCATAGCATGACGACATCAAACTCGCGTCTGCCGAAGTTCAGGTTTTGCTCAAAGAACCCTGAAACATTGAACTTCGGTTCGCCGCCCTCTTCTTCAGGAGGCAAACTCCAATGCCCCGAAAGTGATTCGTGGACAAGATCGGCCATGTAAACGCTGTGGCCCAGCCCGGTTAGAAAATTAATGTTCTGTGATGAAGTCGGACCAATATCGAGCACGCGCAAGTTTTGGCGTTCCTGAAGGAATTTCAACATGGCCACCCATCCACTGGAGTGGCGCGGAATCCGTGGTCCCGTAAGTGTGTTTTGGTCGCGCGCGGCGGCGCCTGATGCACGATTAAATAGTTTGCGGAACACGCTTGCCTGACTATCCTCGGTGAATCGCGTTCAACGGAAAATGAAATGAAATCAATTCCGGATCAGATACTGGCCGTTCCCAAAGCGGGGGACGCCGATACAGGTGGATTTGCGGCAGGCCGATCAGCCGTTGTCAGGTCCACTTTTCCGGAAAGCACGGCGTTTTCTTCAATCGAGAGCCGCGCTGCGTGGATATCCCCTTTGAGATTCGCGCCCGCACGAAGTTCGACTCTTCCGCTCGCGTTTATATCTCCGTTGAGCGTACCCAGGATTACGACGTCCCGGGCCGAAACGTTGGCCTTCACATGGGCATTCGGCCCAATGGTCAGGCGGCTTCCGCTCAGAGTAATGGTGCCTTCAATCGTTCCGTCGACCACCAGGTCTTCGCTCCCCTTCAGCTCGCCAAAAATCTGAACAGATTTCCCAATCGAAGCGGTTGTTCCCTCTGATACAGGCATTTGCGTCTCCTTCAAGCTAATCTGCGCGCTTTCACCGCACTATACGCAATCGCCGGATGCCTCGCAACTGGAGATATTTGAGACAACGCGATTACTTCCGGCAAGTTAATATAGCTATGTATCGCATTTGATCTGAAGGGATGAAATATGGCAACTGCAACGGTTGAAAACACGGCGGCCCAGTCGAAGGTCGCAGACCTGTCTTTGGCAGACTGGGGAAGGAAGGAAATATCCATCGCCGAGCATGAGATGCCCGGCCTCATGTCGATTCGCCGGAAATACGCCGCACACAAGCCGCTGAAGGGCGTGCGGGTTACCGGTTCCCTTCACATGACCATTCAGACCGCGGTCCTGATCGAGACTCTTGTGGACTTGGGCGCTGATGTGCGTTGGGCAAGCTGCAATATCTTCTCCACTCAGGACCATGCGGCCGCGGCAATCGCAGTGGCTGGTGTCCCGGTGTTTGCCTGGAAAGGCGAGACGCTCGAAGAGTATTGGTGGTGCACGTATCAGGCCCTCAGCCATCGCGACGGCAAAGGACCCCAGCTTGTTGTGGATGATGGCGGTGACGTTACCCTGCTCATCCACAAAGGTTACGAGCTCGAAGATGGTGACAACTGGGTAAATACGCCTTCCTCGAACCACGAGGAGCAGGTCATCAAGGACCTTTTGAAGAAAGTCCATGCCGAAGACCCCCAGCACTGGCACAAGGTCGCCAAGGAATGGCGCGGAGTCTCAGAGGAGACGACTACCGGCGTGCATCGGCTCTACAAGATGAAGGAGCAGGGCAAGCTTCTGATCCCGGCAATCAACGTGAATGATTCCGTCACGAAGTCGAAGTTCGACAACCTCTATGGTTGCCGCGAGTCGCTGGCCGACGGTATCAAGCGCGCAACTGACGTGATGGTTGCGGGCAAAGTGGCGGTGGTTTGCGGATACGGGGACGTCGGCAAGGGCTCGTCACATTCGCTGCGTGGCATGGGTGCGCGCGTCATTGTGACGGAGATCGATCCGATCAACGCGTTGCAGGCTGCAATGGAAGGCTTTGAAGTAACGACGATTGAAGATACCCTGGGCCGCGGCGATATTTACGTTACCTGCACGGGCAATTTGGACATCATCACGCTCGAGCATATGAAGGCCATGAAAGATCAGGCCATTGTGTGCAATATTGGCCACTTCGACAATGAGATCCAGATGGATCGTCTCAATGAAGAAAAGGGCGTCAAGAAGCTGAACATCAAGCCTCAAGTAGACCAGTACACGTTTCCGAAGGGCAACAGCATCTTCGTGCTTGCCGAAGGCCGCCTTGTGAACCTGGGCTGCGCGACGGGTCATCCCAGCTTTGTGATGAGCAACAGCTTCGCGAATCAGACGCTGGCTCAGATCGACCTCTGGAAGAACAAGGACAGCTACAAAATTGACGTTTACACTTTGCCGAAGAAGCTGGATGAGGAAGTAGCGCGGCTTCATCTGGAGAAGATCGGCGTCAAGCTGACTGCGCTGACTCCCAGGCAGGCCGAGTATCTGGGCGTTTCGCAGGATGGTCCTTACAAGGCGGACCACTACCGGTACTGAGCGGAAAAGATCTCAGCTAAAAAGCGGTCAGCGAGTGCTGGCCGCTTTCATTTTTGCCCTGACAGACGCGCGTTCCTAGTCGAGCGCGTGCAGATCTTTGCCGGGCTTGAAGCGGACGGCACGGCCCGGTGTAATGCTGACTTCGGCTCCGGTACGCGGGTTGCGCCCGATGCCGGTTTTGCGGGGCCGCACGTTGAACACGCCGAAACCACGCAACTCGATGCGATCTCCGTTAGTCAGCGCGCGCTTGAGGCTCTCGAAGACGGTTTCGACAGCAGCCTCGGCTTTTACGCGGGGCAATCCGGTACGCTCAATTACCTGATGTACGATGTCCTGCTTAATCAATGGCTTTCCCCCGAAACCAGGACGCGAAATGCGGCATCTCTCGGTATTGAGAAGATGCTAGAAAGGATTTTCCGCATTGTCAACGCGTGGTTATGTTTCGTAAGATGCAATTTCACCAAGAGATGCGGGATTGTTAACGGGATGAAAGGTCCGGACGGGGTATCGGTCTGGGGAGGGGGATTTTCTGGCTATCAAGAGTGATCGTTGGATTCGCGAACAGGCGTTAAAGCGCGGAATGATTTCGCCGTTCAGTGAAAAGCAGGTGCGCGAAGGGGTTATTTCCTACGGGCTGTCGTCCTATGGGTACGACCTTCGCGTTTCCAATGAATTCAAGATCTTCACCAACGTAAACAGCGCGATTATCGACCCGAAAAAGTTTGATGAGCGCTCTTTTGTGAGCGTGGAAGCGGAATCGGTGATAGTGCCACCGAATTCCTTTGCGTTAGCGCGCTCAGTTGAGTATTTTAAGATTCCCCGGGATGTTCTAACGATCTGTGTGGGGAAGTCGACGTACGCACGATGCGGCATCATCGTGAACGTTACTCCGTTCGAGCCGGAATGGGAGGGATTTGTGACTCTGGAAATCTCCAACACGACTCCGCTGCCGGCTCGGGTGTACGCCAATGAAGGTCTTTGCCAGATATTGTTCTTCCAGTCGGATGAGTCCTGCGAGATCAGCTACGCGGACCGAAAAGGGAAGTACCAAAAGCAGCAAGGCATAGTACTGCCCAAATTGTGACGGCTTGTTGTACGTTGGCAACAAGATGCTTTTCCCACTGCGAGGTCGACAGTAAGATCCTCCGCATGAGGGAAGCCTGGTGAACAAACTATGTCCGTCCCGTCTTCACCACGAAGTTCCGGTCTGAATATTGGGCTTTTGGACTTTGAACCCTTGCGCGTTGCAGGGTTTGAGTCTGTTTGCGAAACGCTGCCGCATGTCGCCATCATCTCCACAACGGCGCCCGAGGCGCTGGCTCGTACAGACTTGGACATGGTGATGCTTGGCTTGCGCGACCCGCGCGACTCATTTGATCTGCTGGGGCGCTTGAAAGTGGCACACCCCAGCCTGAAGATGATCGTGATGGGTGCGGATATCGATGAGGAGACCATCATCAGCGCCATTGCCGCAGGGGCCAAAGGCTACCTCGAGGAGACGGCATCAGCTGAGCAGGTGCTGATGTGCATCGATGTCGTCGCCTCCGGCTCTATATGGGCTCCCCGCAAGGTGCTATCGGCATTTGTGGACCGGCTCCTGAATCCCTCGTCAAGCAAACCGGTGCGAAGGCACAACGTAACGTTCACCAAGCGGGAAGAAGATGTTCTGAAACTGCTGGGCGCTGCGCGTTCCAATCGGGAGATCGCATTGGCTCTGGGGATCGAGGAACGTACCGTCAAGTCACACATTTCAAAGCTCATTCGCAAGGTTGGAGTCGAGAACAGGATCGCACTTTCAGTGCGCGCGGCCGACTGGAACCACGAGTGACCTTCACATTACTTTGGGACACTGGACTTCGGTTACCTTGCCACAATTCAGAGTTACCCTTACAACTTAAACAGTAACAACGCAGATCTGGGGAACGGGGCTGAAGGAGACATCCGCAGCCCCCCTTTTTAAGGCCCTCCCCCGAGAGTTCACCACGATCTGCCAAGGCCCTCCCCCCGAGGTCCTCCCCCAAATTTTTCCTCCTCCACATCCGGCGAGCGCGAAAGCGCTCCCGAATGTTTCTATCGTTCCCGTCGCATACAACAGCAGGTATTTTCTTGCAAACTCTTGGGCGGGAACAGGCATCTATCCTAACGTGTTACTAATAAACGCGATGCGACGTCCAAAGCATTAGTCGTTTGCATCGTGCTATCACCCATCCTGGCGTGATAGTTAATTTCGCCGGAGAAAGAGAACAAAACCATGAAGAAACTACTTGCGTTCCTGTGTATGGCGGCATTCACCGCTACCGCATTTGCCGCTTCGAGCCGGGCTGACCTGAACGATCGAATGGAGAAGGCACGGCTTGTCGTCAACGAGCTTTCCCAGACGCCCGATAAAGGTATTCCCAACGCAATCGTTGAGAAGGCTGTCTGCGTCGCTGTAGTGCCCAGCATGAAGAAGGCGGCGTTTGGTATCGGTGCGCAATACGGACAAGGGATAGTGACCTGCCGCACCGGTCACGGTTGGAGTGCGCCTGTATTCATCCGCCTGGCTGGCGGTTCCTTTGGTTTTCAGATTGGCGCGCAGGGAACGGATCTGGTGTTGGTGGCGATGAACCAGGATGGCATGCAGGCATTGCTCAAGAGCAAGTTCAAGATTGGCGGTGACGCCTCTGCTGCTGCTGGACCGATCGGCCGCGACGCGCAGGCCAACACCTCGGCGAATATGAATGCCGAACTCCTCACCTATTCGCGCAGTAAAGGCATTTTCGCCGGCATCGATCTCGATGGCACTTCGGTAAGCCAGAACCAGGGCGACACTGACGTCTATTACGGACACCACTACGACTACCACCAGATCCTTGACGGTAGCGTGTCGGTTCCAGCGGGAGCGCGGCCTTTTGTACGCACCGTAGCCCGGTATTTCCACGCAGCGCAGGACTAACATAATCTTCTCCTTCTTCTCAGCCCAGCCATTACGGCTGGGCTTTTTTATGCGCCATGCGTGTGCGTGATATTTGTGATGGATGGGCACAGGCGCGAACGCGGCGACGAAGTATCTCGCCGACAGCTACGTTTTCAATTGGCAAAATCAGACCTTCGCCGGAGACCTCGTCTTTGTGGTGCCGATCGCCTTTTGCCTCGCTGTGGGGCTGGCGGTAGGGCACCCTGCAGCGGGCATGATCGCGGCCGGCGGCGCCATGACGGTGGGCTTCGGAGCGAAGCAGAGCATCGACCGCTCGCGGCTGCTGCCGATGATCTTCGCATCGGTGGGGATCGCGTTTTCCACCTTCGTAGGCATGATTGCCGGGCACGATGGCTACACTTTGATTCCAGTCGCGGTCTTGTGGGGCTTCGGATACGGAATGCTGACAGCCCGCGAGGGCGGTTACGGCTGGGTGGGCCAGCAGTGTGTGGTGACGCTGCTGGTTGGCTCGGCGTTTCCTTTCTCGGCCACGCTCGCGGCGGAACGGGCCGCGCTGTTGCTGGCGGGAGGCGCGATTCAAGTGCTCTGGTCGAGCGCAGCGTTGCGACTATTTCACGAGCTTGGGGAGGACCTGCTGGCCATGGCGCGCTATGTGCGCGAAGAAGAAGCCGCGTTAAAGGAGGCAGCGGCGCAGATTGCCTTAGCAGTGCGGCGCGGACGCTTCAACGACTCCACACTGGCCTACTCCCTCCGGCTCGCGATCACGTTGGGTATGAGCACGGAGATCTACCGGCGGCTGCACTTCGCCAGCGGATACTGGGTGCCGATGACTGCGCTGCTGGTTCTAAAGCCGGGGCTTGCGGACACGGCCAGTCGTGCCATTGCGCGAACTCTGGGCACGGTGGCAGGCGGGTACTTGCTGAGCGTGCTGCTGGCCCATTCCCAGCCCTCTCTGGCGGTCGTCGCAGTGGTAACGGTGCTGTTTGCGTGGCTCTCCTATGCGACGCTGAACGTGAATTACGCGACGTTCGCAGTGTTCATCACCGGATACATCGTCTTCCTGCTGTCGCTCGCCAGGATGCCGGGGCCGGAGATTGCCCATCGACGCGCACTCTGCACGGCCGTTGGCGGAGCGATCGCTCTGGGGGTGCGTCTGCTGGTACTGCGGCACCGTCACCGGGCCATGCTGGCAAGCAGCAGCCAGGAAGCGGAGAGCTAAAAGACGAAGAGAATTTGTACTTCATACAAATTGCTGGACTTAGTTGGCACTGATGGCGTCAGTGAGCAGTGGTTTCAGGCCCTGGCAATCAGTAGCTCCACACAACTGGAAGTCCGAAGGCTGGCGGCATCACAGGCCAGCATCAGCATCTCCAGCGGAGCTGTCTGGAAACGGCGGCCGGCACAGAAGATTTTTCATCTAAACTCGTACGTCATACAAAACAAAGGTCTTTCGAGTTGCGCGCCTTCAAGTATTTGAATTTATGACAGATTCCCGCAAATGTTTGATTCTAAGCAATCTGATTCGAAACGGGTTTCTCCTTATCAGTAATAGAAAAGGCCGCTCGTGGCGGCCTCTCGGGGTGAGTCTAATCTTCCCCCTATCTCTATTCTATTGAATTGGGTAAAACTCAACTGCATTCTCCGAGCTGGTTTCGGAGATTATTTTCTTCAGAACCTGACTAGACGGGGCCGTCGTAGAGGCTTCCGCCTCCCAGGTCGCTGATCGTTGCCGGATTGGCGTCATCAGGGGCGTGGACGATCCGGTAAAGTTCTCCGTGGTCGAGCCAGTTCAGGAGGCATTTTTCGCAGGTTTCGATGACCGCGTTTCCGCCAGCGGCGTAGTAGTGCGTTTCCATGTGCTGATGGCAATTGGGGCAGGCGAGCACCTTGGAGAGGTCAGCATCGCTTGCGGGCGGCTGAGTAACCGATGCGCCCTGCGAAACCTGGAGAGCTGCGATAAGGCCGCGGAAGACAGGCATACCAATCGACATGCCGCGGCATTTTTCGCAGTAGAGGATTCGGGTTTTCTCGACTGCAGCCTGGACGAGAGTGGTATTACAGTTTGGGCAAATCTGGTTCGATGCCTCGCCGAGCACGCGGACGCCGTCTGCATTCTTGTCCGGAACGTAGACCGCGCCGCAGTAATCGCATGTGTAGCTGTCTTCGTTCGGCTTGAGGCGCATCGGCGCGCCGCAGGAAGGGCAGTTCATACCTGTCGCTCTCCGCATCTAGAACAAAAACGGGCAACGAGAGCGATCTGTTTTCCGCAAAAGATGCAGAAGCGGCGCTCCTCAGGCTCGGGCTCTGGTGTATTCGCGGCTGTGTTGGTATCGAGAGGCACTTCGGTTCCACAAGACGGGCAGTTCATAGCTGTCGTTCTCCACATTTTGGACAGAATCGGGCAACAAGCGGAATTTGCTTTCCGCAAAAGATACAAAAGCGACGTTCGTCAGGCTCTGGTTCCGCTGCAGTGACGGTTGCAGCGGCGACAGGAGGTGCGGGCGCTGGAGTTGGAGCCTGGGGTACAGCCTCGATTGCGGGCGCGGCGGTGGCTACTGCCACGGGCGTGTTGGATTCCGCTGGAGGCGCTATTGCTGCTGCCGCTGCGGCTACAGATTTGAGCGAGCCCATCATAACCTGACCGACGGCAGCGCCTGCGCCGAGGCCGATGCCCATATCGGCTGCGCCGCTGGTGTTGGCGGCCGCAATGGGCAACGATTCCGCCGCGGCAAACTGGGTGTAGTGACCGAGGTCGCCCACCATTCGCATGCCGATGCGCTGGTCGAGGAGCTGCTGCAGGTCGTCCGGGAGTGAGATGTTCTGCACGACAAACTGATCCAGCTCAAGCCCGAGCGAGGTAAAGGCGGGGCTTATCTGCGTGACAAGTTTCTCGTTGAGCGAAGAGAGATTCGCAGTCATATCGAGAAAAGGAATGGCGCTGTTGGCAACCACCTCAGTGATGCAGGCGATGATCATGGCCCGCAACTGGCCTTCCATATCGGCTACCCGGTAAGTGCCGAGCGTGCCGCTGACGCGAGTAAAGAAGGAGCGGATATCTGCGACGTGATAGCTGTAGACGCCATAAGCACGCATAGAAACGGCGCCGAACTCTTTGTCGCGGATGATAATTGGCGCGCCGGTGCCCCACCGTTGATCGATTTGAAGATGGGTCGAGAAGAAGTAGACGTCGGACTTGAACGGCGACTTGAACTCCTTGTCCCAGTTCTTGAGATCAGTGAGCAGGGGCAGGTTGTGGGTGTTGAGGGTATAGAGGCCGGCACCGAAGACGTCCGCTATTTTTCCCTCATTGACGAAGAGCGCCATTTGGGATTCGCGGACGGTAAGCTGCGCTCCGGTCTGGATTTCCTGGTCCTGCATAGGAAACCGATACGCAAGAACGCCCTCGTCAGGCTCGTTCCATGAAATGACGTCTATGAACTGCTTGGCTATAAATTGCTTGAAGACCACGTCAATCTCCTTCGGGGAGTCTACACGCGCGGAGCGTGGACGCAGCAAGAATTTTCACCTCGCAGCAGGCAAGGGGCATCGCCATTGTTATGAGCGCGAGAGTAGCGGCTTTTGGTTACTGTACTTCCTGTTTGGCGCGGTAGCCGTCGCGCGCGATCACGTCGTACTTGAGCTGGTGGTGTTTCTCGTCCTGCATGCGGAGCGGATGGCCCTCGTTGTCGACCAGCTCAACGTGAATCTTGCGGTATGTTCCGTCTTGCTTGGGATTTGTCGGTGTATAGGTGAGCACGTACTGATTGCGGATAGAGTTATTAATGAGGTGGAAGTCTTCGGGCATCTCCGCAGGGAAGCGCGGAAAGAATGCCATGCCTCCGGTCATGCGCGCGAAGGTGGTCATCTGGTTATCGGCCTGGAGGTAAGTCATTTCGCGCGGTCCGCCCATGCCCATGCCGCGGTTTTCGGCGTACATGCGAGCAAGCTGACCGGTACCGATGCTGAAAATAGTTACGTTCGGCGTTTCCTTGATCTTCTGGAGTGTCTTATCGAGAGTGATTTTTGAGAAGGTGTCAACGCCGGAGCCGACGAGGACGATGTATTTGCGTCCGGGCACGCGGGTGAGGCGATCAAGCGTTGTGTAGAGCGCGTCGAACATGTTGGTTTCATTCCAGGTGGGAATGGTGAGCGTGTTGAGCGCATTCATGACAACGGATTTGTTCTGCGTGAAGTCCGTGAGGATGTGCGTGTGCATGTCATACGTCATGACGGCGACGTAATCATCCGGGCGAAGCTGTTGGGTGAAGGAATAGGCCGCATTTTCCATGTCATTGATGAACCACCAATTGTTTGCGGCGAACTCCACGAGCAGCACTGCGGTAATGGGCGCCTGGATGCGCTGGAAGTGGGTGATGGCCTGCGCGTGGCCATCTTCGAAGACGCGGAAGTTGTCTTCCTGAAGGTTGGGAACGAACTGGTGGGTCTTCTCAAGGATGACGCCGACGTCGACCGTAACGACGGGAACATTGACACGGATCGACAGATTGCCGAGTCCCGGAGGATTTTTTGGCGCGGCCGGGGGCGGAGGGAGCGGCGCGGGCGTGGACGCGGCGGGTTTCCTGGGTATAGCGATGGAGCCGTTGTCTCCTGTGGGGCCGCCGTCGGCAGGTGGCGCCTGGTCCTGCTGTTGCTGCTGCTGTTGCTGAGCGTCGGTTTGCTGAGATGTCTGCTGGGCAAGGGCGGCGGGCGGGGGAAGCTGGGTTAAGCAAAATAGCGCGACGAGCGCGGCGACGGAGACGGATTTCATAACAGTTCTCATTGTCTGGCCGGAGACGCGGCGGCGGCAAGGCCGTAGGCGACTCTGGTACGGGTTTTCTGGTGCAAAAGCAGACGATTTTGCGGCGAGACCGCGCGAGCGTCTACTCTATAGAGACGTGCGATTGATTAAAAAAGACACCGGGACGGCTGTAAAGGCGATTCTGCTTGGGTTTGCGCTTTGTGCGCTGGCAGGCGGCGGGTTGTGCCTCGCCCAGACAGGTTCGGATACGATCTTGGACACCGTGGGAGCGGCTGCTTCACCTCCTCCGACGACGAAGTTCTATCCGCTGAGCGAGGTGCGTCGCGGGCAACAGGGCGTGGCCTACACGGTTTTTGAAGGCTCGCAGCCGGAAGCCATGGGTGTGAAGATTCTGGGCGTTCTGCACAACGCCATAGGACCGGGCGAGGACATGATTCTAGCGCGGCTTGAGGGCGCGAAGCCAGATTACACAGGCGTAGTAGCGGGGATGAGCGGCAGCCCTGTTTACATTGACGGCAAGCTGGTGGGCGCGTTGGCGTACAGGATCGGGCAGTTCAGCAAGGAGCCGATCTGCGGGATTACTCCCATCGAGCAGATGCTGCAGAACCGCGTTCCGAGCGGCAGAGAAGTAGCGAAGCGGCAAGTCAGTGCGCCGGCCAGTCAGCCGATCAGCGAGACGGGAACGAATGGCGGTGCGGTCGCTGACCAGAACAATGTGGTGAAGGCGATTGAGACTCCGCTGGTGTTCAGTGGATTTTCGCCGCAGGCTGTGGCGCTGTGGAAGAAGCAAGCTCCGGCGTCGCTGGGGCTGACTCCGGTTGCTGGGATTGGCGGCGTTGCCGGCGGCGAAGGGCTGGGGCGGATGGCTTCGGCGGCTGTGCAGCATTCGATTGAGCCGGGATCGGCGGTGAGCGCGGTACTCGTGCGGGGCGATATGGAAATTGCGGCTACTTGCACGGTGACATATGTGGATCCGACGCAGTTGCTGGCGTGCGGGCATCCGATCACACAGTACGGAGCGGTGTCGTTCCCGATGACCAAGACAGATGTGGTAGCGACGTTGCCTTCCCCTCTGAATGCGTTCAAGATCGTGAACACCGCGGAGATGATTGGATCATTCACTGAAGATAGGCAGACGGCGATTCGCGGACAGTTCGGGCTGGAAGCGCGGATGATTCCGCTGACGATTCATGTGACGCAGGATGGCGGAGTGGCGGGGACACCCGGCGCGTCGCGTACATTGCATTTGCAGGTGGTGGATGAGGAGCAGGTGACTCCGGCGGCGGTGCTGGTATCGGTGTATCAGGGGTTGATGGAGTCGAACGAGTATTCGGCGGAGACGACCTACCGAGTGCGGGGAAAGGTGACGCTGAAGGGGTATCCGACGGTGCGGCTCGATGAGATGGTGGCGCCGACGGCGATGGCTCCTTCGAACCTGTCGGCTGCCCTGGTGGTGGGCGAACGCTTTGAGGAGTTGTACGGAAATGCGGCCCGCAACACGCCGGTAGAGGGCATCGATATCGAGGTGGATGCGCTGGCCGGACGGCGAACCATGCACCTGGAGAGCGCGCAGGTTGAGGCGATCAACGCGCGCGGTGGAGACAAGGTATGGGTTAACGCAGCGGTACGGCCATGGCGCGGAGATGTGCGCAACGTGCGGATTCCGGTGACGCTTCCGGCGACGCTGCCAGCAGGTGAAGTCAGGCTGCTGGTGAGCAACGGCGAGGCCGTAGACCGGTTGTTGCAGCCCGCGACGCTGGGCGCTCCGCAACCCGATGTGTCGGCGACGATTGCGGGGTTGAATAGCTTGCACGCGAGCGACCGGTTGTATGTGACGCTGCTTGAGCCAGCGGCGCAGGCCGCAATGGATGGGCATACGCTGGCTGCGCTGCCGCTCTCCATGGCGAATGCGCTGGAGCCGGAACAGCAGAACCACGCGGTAACGCTGAACGGCGAATCGGCTGTGCCACTGGGGTCGGTGGAATTGGGATCGGTGCTGGAAGGCGAGCAGGTAGTCACGCTGAAGATTGAATAAGGCTGCTATAGCAGCCGGGTAGCAAAGAAGCGCTTAGAACTTACGCAGCAGACTTTAGAGAAACGGGTATCCGCGAAAGAAAGATGATAGGAAATCGGACGAACCTTACTCCCGATGAAGCATTAGCGTTTTTGATGGAAGGCAATGAACGGTTCGCCTCCGACAAGATTGCGGCGCTGGGCAAGAGCCTGAACATCCTGCGGCAGCACACGGTGGACAAGCAGGAGCCGTTCGCCTGCGTGCTGGCGTGCGCTGACTCGCGCGTGCCGGTGGAACTGCTCTTCGACCAGACGATCGGTCATTTGTTTGTGGCGCGCGTGGCGGGAAATTTTCTGACTCCGGAGATTATCGGCACGCTGGAGTATGGCGCGGTGATTCTGGGAACGAAAGTGATTCTTGTGCTGGGGCACTCAAGTTGTGGCGCAGTGACGGCGACGATGAAGGGCGATCCCGTGCCGGGGCAGATCAGCTCATTGTTTTCGTATATTCGCCCGTCGGTGGCAAAGGCGAACGGCGATATTGAGGTCGCGGTGAAAGAGAACGCGAAGATGCAGGCGAACCTTCTGGCGGAATCCTCGCCGGTACTGGCTGAACGCGTTAAGGAAGGCAAGCTGAAGATTGTGGCAGGGTATTACAACCTGGCGACAGGGCGCGTGAACCTTCTGTAGGGCAGGGATCAGGAGAGGCGTTCGGGGCATGCGCCGGATTTGGCGAGCGCGGCGCTGACCTCTCCATCATTCTTAGAGCGCCAGGTTTCTTCGCTCCACGTGCGGAGTTGGGGTGGGTCGCCGGTTTCAAGCTCCTGATAAACGCAACTCAGCAGGCGGTCAATCGGCTCTTCCACCCAGGTGTTGCCTTGACCGTGTACGCGGCTCGCGCCTTTTTCCCATCCGCGCGGTGTGAGGTGCCATTCGGTCCACTCTTTTCTCATGCGTACAGAGTATAGGCGGGTACAGGTTGCAGGACAAATCAACCTGCTGGGGATGCGGCCTGCAAGCCAGCCGCTGTCCCTATACCCTAGATTCATGGTGCTTGAGACGTTTCCGGTTGGACTATTGCAATGCAACTGCTCGATTGTCGGTGATGAGTCGACGGGCGAAGCCATGGTGATAGATCCGGGCGACAACGTGGACTACATCCTGGAACGGCTGAGGGCCCACAAGCTCACTCTGAAGCAGATTGTGGTGACCCACGCGCACATTGACCACGTAGGCGGAGCGGTGCGGTTGAAGCGAGCAACTGGAGCGCCGATTCTGCTGAATGAGAATGACCTGCCACTGCTCAAAATGATGGATATGCAGGCCGCATGGCTGGGTATAACGCCGCCGGAAGTGGCAGCTCCCGATGAGAACGCGCGCGAGGGAATGGTGGTAGGCGTGGGCAGCCACAAGGCGCAGGTGCTGCACACTCCGGGGCACACGCAGGGGAGCATCTGCCTGCACTTTGCGGATGACAAGCTGCTGCTCGCGGGCGACACGCTGTTCGCCGGATCCATTGGCCGGACGGACCTCCCGGGCGGAGACGGGCGGCAGATTCTACGGTCGATTCACGATCGGCTGTTGACGCTTCCTGATGAAACCCGCGTGATTCCCGGGCATGAAAGCGAGACGACGATTGG
>DASZAG010000191.1:0-3768 GCA_035945555.1 Acidobacteriaceae bacterium | reverse complement strand
TACACTGAAATTAAGCCTATGGTCTTTGTTCTGGATAATTACGACTCGTTTACCTACAACCTTGTGCAGTACATGGGCGAGTTAGGTGCGGAGATGGAAGTGCGCCGCAATGACGAGCTGACGGTGGACGAGGTGGAAGCGCTGAAACCGCAGCGGGTACTGCTGTCGCCTGGGCCATGCACGCCGCAGGAAGCCGGTATCAGTATTGAGTTGGTAAGGCGGTTTGCGGGGCGGGTCCCGATTCTGGGTGTTTGTCTGGGACATCAAGCGATTGGTGCCGCGTTTGGCGGCGATGTGGTGCGGGCTGCAAAGCTGATGCACGGTAAGACCAGCGAAGTAGAGCACGACGGAAAGACGATCTTCACGGGCATTGCCAGTCCGATGACCTGCACGCGTTACCACTCGCTGATTGTTTCGGAACGGAACCTGCCGGAGGATTTGGAAATCTCGGCTCGCACCGCGGATGGCACGATCATGGGGCTGCGGCACAGGAAGCACGCGGTGGAAGGGGTGCAGTTCCATCCGGAGAGTGTGCTTACGGCGGACGGCAAGCGGCTGATCAAGAACTTTCTGGAGTTATAGCGGCGCATGCGGGTTATGAGATTGGCGGCAGTGGGCGCGGCGATGGTAGCGGCGCAACTGATCATATCGCCGCGGGCGCTCTCGGCTCAACAGGCGCCGATTGCGTATGTCCCCACGACGGGAGTGACGGTTTCGGGGTCGCTGTCCGTCGAAAATGGCCGTGCGAACATTGGTAACAACGGAACCATAACGGCGGGCGACTCGACTGCGGCGGTGAAGCTGGCTCGCGGCGGAGAGCTAAGGGTGTGCGCTTCTACCGAAGTGCATCTGTCGCGCGATACCAGCGTGCAAGGGGCAGACTCAGCGTTGATGATTGCGCTGGACCGCGGCGCGCTGGAGGCGAGCTATGTTACAGGCAAGTATTCGGATGTGCTGCTGACGCCGGACCTTCGGATTCTGATCTCCGGGCCGGGGCAGGCGGACCTGAAGATCCGCGTGAACAAGCAGGGCGACACCTGCGTGGACAACCACGGGGCGGATGCTCCGTACGTGACGGTCACGAACCAGTTCGAGGGCGGCGTGTACCGGGTGCAGCCAAACCAGCGGGTGATGTTCGAACACGGCAGTCTGCAGCGGGTGGTGGACAACGAGTCTGAGCCGTGCGGGTGTCCGGCGGCTGCTGTGGCGCCTCCGGTTGCGGTGGCCACAGCGGCGCCGAGTGGCGCGACTGTTCCCGCCAAAAAGACTGCGGCGGCGGCGAACCCGTTTCCGCTGGCACAGAGTGAAGGGCTGGCTTCGGCTCCTCGGCTTGAGCCTACTGAACCTGTGGTTCCGGTGGGCGTGGCGCATGCGGAGGTGCAGGCTCCGATTACATATGACGCGAAGGCGACGCCGAACCCGGCGGCTCCAGAGGCGGCTGGACCTGCGCCGACCGGTAAGAGTCCGGCTCCGGCCGCGGCGGCTGCTTCGGAAGGCGCGCCGGTGTCAGAGACTGTTCCTGCTGCCGAGCAGGAGCCACATGCGACGAAGCAGAAGCATCCGCATGACCTTGTCCATGCGATCGGTGGCTTCTTTAAGCGGCTGTTCGGGCGATAAGCGCGTTTACTTTGTGGCAGCGAGGTACGCTCCTTCGGAGCGGATCCTTTTGTCCGCGGGCTAAAGCCCGGGGCTTGTGCCCGGCGGTGGTGGGCGGAGCTTGTTGTTCAGGACGCGATGCAAATAGAAATCGAAGAATGTGTC
This sequence comes from Acidobacteriaceae bacterium, assembly GCA_035945555.1. Classification (GTDB taxonomy): domain Bacteria; phylum Acidobacteriota; class Terriglobia; order Terriglobales; family Acidobacteriaceae; genus Silvibacterium. The sequence goes on along the minus strand of DASZAG010000191.1, from coordinate 2,007 downwards.
CGAGTTGGAGTCGAGGCAGACCTGCGCGTTGGCGGGGCCGGGCTCGACGCGTGTGTATCCCTTGTCATCGACAACGATGTGCATTGGGTGTGTTGGGCAGAGCGAGGGATTCAGCGCGTAGGCGGCCGCCATGGCGTCAAAGAGTGTGGGAGTTGGATTTTGGGTGGACGCAGTCCACTGGTCGTAAAGCAGGGCGAGCGTGTCTGTGAGGGGTGTGCTGCTGCTGAACAGAATGTTCCGCTTTGTGTCGTCCAGCTTGAGTTGTGTGGAGTCGAGTGGCATGACAAATATTGGTACGCCTGAAGCGAATAGTCTTTTTGCGGCCGGGATATCCATAAGGATGTTGTATTCAGGGTCGGGTCCGCGATTGGGCAGGTAGCCGAGGTCGCCGTAGCCACGGTAGATGGAGCCGCCCATCATTACGACACGCTTCAGGTCGCGAAAAGTGGCGGGGTCGCGGTCAATCAAGGCGCCGATATTTGTCTGTGGCGCGATTTCAATCAAGGTGATCTGGCCGGGATTTTTTCGGATCGCGTCGAGGATGAAGCTGATCGCGTCTGGCCATGGCTTGTCAGGATACCGCTGTGCCCATCGCGCCTGTGTGAATGTGGTCTTCGATTCTGTTTCCGGACCGGCGCTCACCGGAATGTCGCATTTACCAACTTCGCATAGGTAGCGCTTAACTTCGCGCGCGCGAAGGTGCGTGTTTCCATAGGCAGTTGTTACGCCAAGCAGATCAACCTGCTTCGGGCTGGAGAGCAGGAGCGCGAGCGCGAATGCGTCGTCGATGTCATCTCCGATATCAGTGTCGAGGATGACTTTTTGAGGAGCAGGCGCAGAATTTTGCGCGAAGGCGCAGGCGTGGACTGACAGCAGGGCGGAAAGCAACAGTGCAAGGGAGATTCGGCTTTTCATGTAGCGGCGTGGTCCGGATGTTTAGCTGGATTTTAATTCGTAGCTTCGCGAGGGGGCCAGCCGCTTATGAGGCACTATTCTGATGGTGAGGAGAGTCGAGATGGTTATTGGCGTCATCGGAGTTGGATCGATTGCATCGGCGATGGTCGCCGGCCTGTGCCGGGGTGATGAGCGCAGGGAGTTCCTGCTTTCGCCTCGAAACCCGCAGATGGCTGCGGCGCTTGCGTCGTCGTATCCCAGCGTTCGCGTTGCTGAGAATAACGAGGCAGTGGCGCGGGAATCATCGGTGGTGCTGCTTTGTTTGAGGCCCTCGGATGCGGCGCTTCTGCGTGGTCTTCCATTCAGAAGAGATGCTTCGGTGATCAGCGTGATGGCGGGTATTTCTGTGAAGCAACTGGGTGAAATTGTTGGATCGGTCGAGAGCATTGCCCGCACCATTCCATTGCCGTCAGTCGCCGTGGGGCGCGGCGTTACGCCGGTCTACCCGTTCATTGAACCTGCGCGTTCGTTGTTCGCGGAGCTCGGAACCGTGGTCGATGTTGCTGATGAATCTTCGTTCAATCTATTTTCGGCGTCTACTGCAACGGTTGCGGCGTATTTCGGTTATCTTGGCCGGATAAGTGATTGGCTTGCAGGGCGCGGAATTGCTTCCCTCGCAGCGCGACAATATGTTGCGGCGATGTTCGGTGAGATTGCAGGATCGCTGCACGGGACAGAGCCCGATTTTGAGCGGCTTGCGAAAGAGCATACGACTCCCGGAGGAATCAACGAGAGGTTCGCCCAGATAATGGCCGAGCGGGGCGTGTGGGAGGCAGTTGATGGCGGGCTTGATCAGATCCGGCGGCGGCTTGAGAGTCGTTGAGCAAGCCAGGGTTGGTGGGACTGCGCACGACTTCGACTTGCCGCAGGTTGTTAGCGGACTGCCGCTCCAGCTTTCTGCAGCGCAGGCTGGTCGAGAGCCTGATCAAGAGCAAGGTTCAGCTCCAGCACGTTGACGCGTGGTTCTCCCAAGAATCCGAATTGTCGCGGCTCGGTGTGTTCGGTGACGAGCTTTTGCAATTGAGCCTGTGGAAGTCCGCGTTCGCGAGCGAG
>DASZAG010000190.1:0-18616 GCA_035945555.1 Acidobacteriaceae bacterium | reverse complement strand
GATTATGTACGTCTCTATGGTGGACGCAGGCACGGTAGAGGTGCTGCGCGCGCTGGGAAAGACAGTGGTGAGTTCGGCTGACCTCGTGAGCCACTTTGAGGCGGTGCTGACCGAGGAACAGATCGCCAGTCATTACGAAGCGCAGCATGCGATTGACGAAATCGTCGAAGAGGGCTTTCGCGAGATGGGTCGCAGAGTGCGGCCTGTCTTCGGTGAAGAAGGCCGAGTTACCGAGTATGACATGGTGAAATGGCTGCAGGAGGCAATGCGCCGCGAGGACCTGGTGTGGGAGCACGGGACGAATGTCTCGGTAAACGAAAACAGCGCGGATTCCCACTACGAGCCTGAGGCGGCAACTTCGCAGAAGATTCGCAACGGCGACTTTGTGCTGATTGATATTTGGGCGCGTAAGAATCGTCCCGGTACCTGCTTCTACGACATTACGTGGACGGGCGTGGTGGGGCGCGAGCCTTCAGAACGCGAGCAACGTGTGTTTGAGGCTGTGAAGTCTGCCCGCGACGCGGCGGTGGAGGCTGTAAGCAGCGCGTTCGCTCTCAACCAACCCATTGCAGGGTGGCAGGCCGACGATGCGGCTCGAGCCGTGATCAAAGATGCAGGGTATGGCGAGTACTTTACGCATCGCACAGGGCACAACATCGGTAATATGCTGCACGGCAATGGCGCGCACCTCGATAATCTGGAGACGCACGATGAGCGGTTGATTCTGCCGAACACGTGTTTCTCGGTCGAGCCGGGAGTTTATTTGGACACCTTTGGAGTTCGCAGCGAGGTTAACATGATGGCCACTCCGGGAAAGGCTGTCGTGACCGGCCGCGTGCAGCAGGAACTGGTGAGGATTTAGGAAATAGCTATTAGCTCATCTCAGTCGCAGCACCGCAACGGAGTCGGGTGGCAGGTGAAGAGTATTGGCGCCCAGCGATATTTCCTCTGAAGATTTCAGCAAAATCTGCGCACCAGCTTCCACGGGTAGTGTAAGTGCGCCCGCGGCGATATTGAAGGCGATTATGAACTGCCCACGGCGCATCTTCAGCCAGAGGTCTTCTTCGCTGAATTCCACCTCCGTTGGGCTGTCGGCAAATTCCGGATGCGACTGACGCAGTGCAATCAGTTCGCGATACCAGCCGAGGACGCCAGCATGTTTCGGATCCGCGATTTCATCCCAGTTGAGACGCGAGCGCATGAAAGTTGATTCCGCCTGGGGGTCGGGAATCTCCTCGGGCTTCCAGCCGAAAATCGCGAACTCCTTTTTGCGCCCTTCGGAAACCAGCCGGCCCAGTTCCGGGTCGTGATCGGTGAAGAACAGGAACGGAGAAGACGCGGCCCACTCCTCGCCTTGAAAAATCAGCGGTACAAACGGCGATGCCAATGCCATTGCCGCTGCAATCTTCAAGCGGCCCGGAGAGACTAAATCGCTAAGCCGCTCGCCTTTGGCGCGATTCCCAACCTGATCATGATTCTGCGCGTAGCCGAGGAATCGCCATGCTGGCAAGCCTTCGACTGGTCTGCCATGAATGCGGTCGCGGTACGCGGAGTAGCGGCCATCGTAGACAAATACGTCGCGAAGAGCTTTTGCCAGATCGGCCACGGATCCGAAATCAGCATAGTAGCCGGTGCGTTCTCCGGTGAGCAGAGCGACCAGTGCATGGTGAAAATCGTCACTCCATTGCGCGTCGAGCGCGTAGCCGCCGCGCTCGCGCTCGGTGACTACTCGCGGATCGTTGAGGTCGCTCTCGGCGATGACCGCGTAGCTGTGGCCCGTTTCGCTTTCCAAGTCCCGGATCTCGCTCGCAAGCTGCTCCATAAATCGGATGGCGGAACGGTCCATGTAAGCATGTACGGCATCAAGACGAAGTCCGTCGAAGTGGTAATCGCGCAGCCACATCTTCGCGTTGTCGACGAAGAATCGGCGGACCTCATGACTGCCCGCGTCCTCAAAGTTGACGGCGTCACCCCATGGCGTGTGGTGGCTTGCGGTGAAGTAAGGGCCGAAGCGTGCGAGGTAATTGCCGGAAGGACCGAAGTGGTTGTACACCACGTCGAGCAGGACGGCGAGCCCGTGTGCGTGCGCGGCGTTTACCAGGCGCTTCAGGGCCTCCGGCCCGCCGTATGCCTCCTGCGGAGCAAACATGTCCACGCCGTCATAGCCCCATCCACGAGCTCCGGGAAACGCAGCAACGGGCATCAACTCGAGGTGAGTAACGCCGAGCGCTTTGAGGTATTCGAACTTCTCGGCAGCCGCGTCAAATGTCCGTTCTTGCGTGAAGGTTCCGATATGCAGTTCGTAAATGACAGCATTCTTGAGGGCCGGGGCGCGCCATGCGCCGTCGGTCCATTGGAATGCGCTGTGGTCGAGCACGCGCGAGGGGCCGTGCACGCCCTGCGGCTGCCAGAGCGAACGCGGGTCCGGCAGCGAAATTCCATCATTGTTCAGGATGAAGCCATAATCAGTGCCGGGGCCCGCGGCCTCGACAAGAGCTTCCCACCATCCGTCGCCGCATGGTTTGAGTGGGCGATGCGCGTCGTCAAACTTTACATCGACACGTTTTGCCACTGGAGCCCAGACGCGAAAAAGGTGCATGCAATTCCCTCTCTTGCGGAAATTTCAACGAAGATCGGCCGATCCCGGCCGACGGTGGTCGTTATTGCTCGTGGTAGTTGCGCATCAGGCCGCCATCGATCACAAATGTGGAGCCGTTGACGTAGGCCGCTTCGTCAGAAGCGAGAAACGCGACCAGTCCGGCGACATCATTCACTGTGCCTAGACGGCCGAGCGGAATCTCTTGCAGCAGGGCATCGAGCTTTGGCTTGTTTTCGAGAAGGGCCGTGTTGATCGGCGTGGAGATGGCCCCGGGAGCCACATTGTTGATGGTGATGCCGAGCGGGCCGAGTTCGACGGCGAGGTCGCGCATCATCATGCGCATGCCTCCCTTGCTGATGCAGTAAGTGGCAAAGCCGGGAAAGGCCATGTCTTCGTGCACAGAACTGATGTTGATGATGCGCCCCTGTCTTTTCGCCGAGCGCAGCCGCTGCACGAATGCTTGCGCGAGAAAAAACGGCCCCTTGAGGTTGACGCCAAGAATGCGGTCGTAGTCGGCTTCGGTAGTCTCGCAGAAGTCTGACTTATGCTCCATGCCCGCGTTGTTGACAAGAATGTCAGCAGAGCCGAAAGCCTTCCAGGCTTGGTCAACGAGAGAACGAACCGCGGCAACCTTCGAGACATCCGCTTCCGCGATGATGCCTTTGCCGCCTGCGTCGGTGACAGCCTTCAGTGTGGCGTTCGCGCTTTCGGGGGCGCCTATGTAGTCGATGACGACGTGGGCGCCTTCCTGGGCCAAACGTTCAGCTATGCCTTGCCCGATGCCCTGGCTCGATCCAGTAATGATCGCAGTTTTGCCCGCAAGCAGCCCCATCTGTCACCTCCTCTATGCATTTACAGATGCTTGGATGCGCTTTGCCTGCAGAGGCTTACCGAATCACATCCAGTTCGGCGAATTTGCAGCGGACACCGTTTTCGCGGTTCCTGCCTGATCAGGCTCTGTTGGAGCCGCTTGCACTGGCGCCTTTGGTGAAGGGTCTGTGGTCGCGCCTTGGGCGTCAGCCTGCGGCGGTGGTTCCTTCGGAGCGACTGCAGGCGACGCCTTGGGCGTGGCAGTTGCAGCGGCCTTTTGTGAAGATGATGCGGAGTCCGCCGGGCTCACATACTCGGGTCGGTACGCCTTTTTCGCGGCGGCTTTCTTAACGCCGGTGATTTCCGGTGTGAGCGTGACAAGGTTTATGACGGAGGGGTCGTCGCGCAGCTTCACATAAAGCTGACCACCCTCGGCCGGATGTGGCACTGGCAGCACGCGCCCCGGGAACCCGTCGGGCACTTGCACCGGAGTAGTGAACTTCTGATCGTTGGCGATGGAATCCACCAGGAAGAGGTCGGAACCCGTGAGGGTGCACGGCTGGTTGGGCGAGTCGCTGCACTGAAGCGACTGGAATCCAGGCAAGCGGACAAGCATCGCAAGTGGCTGCCAGTCGCCGGTGACGCCATCGTCAGTGACTACGCGGAATTGCAGCGGGCCGAATGCGGACGAGCCGAAGGCCTTCGCAGGATCCAGTGTTGCCAGCGCCGTGTGGCGGTCCTGCAGCGTAAGCCCGCTGGCAAGCGTCAGCATAGTCGAGTAAGAACCATCCTCGGTTTCAATTTCGATCTTTTCACTGCGGGAGAAGTGGTCGGGCGTCTGCGTCTTGAGCGAGAAAAGCAGCAAGGCGTTTTGTGGAAGCTCGTTGGGGTCGGAAAGCTGGATATTGCTCTGGGCTTCCGAGTCAGCCTTGTTGCTGTCATCCTGCACATATTTGGTAATGAGAATGACGCTGGGGCGCGCGTCGTCGACCACTGCGGCGACCTCTTCCTTTCGGCCGTCGCGGAGCATAGCCGTGGCGGTGAATGTTTCGCCGGATTTGAGCGCGCTCGCCGCTTTCTTATTTGAAGCATCAAGCGGGATCGTCTTGCTGGTTACGCTGGTCGGCAAGGATGGTTTGAAGACGATTCCGTCCATCGAGAGGCTCGCGACTTCATTCAGCCGCGTGCCGGTGAGCATCCCCTGGTGATCGCCCGCGTGTAGCGTAAAGGTTTCGAGATGTCCCGCTTCGGCGAAGGCATGCACCGCCACGCCCTGCGGCTTGGCGAGTCCGGCCTGAGTCACCAACAGGGTCATGGCGCCGGGCTGCGCATTCTTGAGAGGCACTGTTACTTCAACCTGATTCGGCTTGACGAGCTTCCACTTCGCCTTTATCTCTTTGCCATCTGCGCCGCGGAACTGCACTCCATCAACGCAGCTCGCGTCATCAGCTTCGAGGTGCAGCGTGTCGTCGCGGCCTACAACGAGGGCGTCCTCGTCTGCCGCGGCAATCGTCCAGGTTTGCTCGTGCGCGCCTTGCAAGCGGACCACCGGCCCGGCAAAAGGCTCAAAGCCCCAACTGCCGCGAATGGAAGCCTTCACATCAGCACCGATCACGGTCCCTGCAAGAGGCTTGGTATCTACGTCGAGTCCGCCGCGCACCGCGTCTGGAGTAAGCGGAAGGTCAACGCTCTTGCCGTTGGCCGCCTGCAGGTGCAGCGTAAGGTTCCGGGCGTAGTTGGTGGAGAAGACAAGCGGAGCGCCATCAACGGGCAGCGCCAGCGTGGTGTTCTGGGCACAGTAGACCTGGTTTTCATCAACAGGATGCAGCGGCGGAGGCTGAGCCGGTTCGACGGCAGGCAGCGCGATCACCAACACTGACTTTGGATTGTGGAACGAAGGCGGCGTGTTGAGCTTGAGCGATAGTGCGTCACCGCCACTTTGCTCGGCGAGCGCAGGAATGTACTGGTACTCCGCCGTGCGGAACGAATTGAAGATGCGCGCGATGTCCATCGCGGACGAGATGTAGGGGCTGTAGTAGCCATAGCTGGCCTGAGGCGTGTAGCTGGCCTGCATCACGAGGTCGCTGGCTGGGCCGCCGGTAAGCGCCTGCACAATCGACGTGCTGTGACCATCGTTGAGGATCATGGTGTCGGCCTTCTCGGTCAGACAGGGGGCGATCTCGTCCACGTCCTTGCTCAGACAGACGGGATCGATCTTTACATCGAGGCTGCGCGCCAGCAGAGGCGAAATGGCCGCCAGCTTTTCTGGATTTGTGGAGTTGACCCTGTGTACAGCACTCAGGTATTTGTCGAGCCGCGTGCGGTCGAGCATGGCCTGGTTCAGATCCTGCGACGCGCGCACAAACGCGCCAGGCTGGCCGCGCACCGCGCCCATCAGAGTCTTAAAGTCGCCGTTTGCTTCCGGAGCCAGGAATAGCAGCACCTGCTGCGCTCCGTCGGGAACCGTGATGGTCAGGCCCTTTTCATTGAACTTCTTGTCCCACGTGTCCGCCCTGTAGAACCACTTTTGCGGAGGAATGTTGGTTGCGCCGCGCAGGAATGCCGCCACAAGCATATAGCGCGCCGCCTGGTCAGGAGGAAAATCCGGGTGAATCCAAAGCCGGTCGCCAACAGCGAGATTTGGGACTTCGGTGATGGGCAGAGTCTTGCCCGCACGGGTCACCATGACTTCAAGCTTGGGGCCATCAAGGTCGAAGGTCCCAGGATCGCCGAACGCCGCTGCTGCGGAGATGCAAAGAAACAGAGCTACAAGCGACAGCGAAACGAAACGCGAACGGAAAACCCGTGGTGAAACCATAGCCTATTTTACGGAACTCCTGCGTGGACTGCTCACTCACGAACTGACCGTGGGTGGCCGTAGAGAGCTATTGTAGAGACGCATCAACAAACGATTAGGTTCGCAAAGGCACGGGTTTGCCGCTGCCGAACCAGACTCCTAAATAGACTCTTGAGGAATGAATAAGTTGCAGTTGTTCACACTGCCCGGTTTTGGGCCAATAATTTTTCTACGCGAATCGGCAAATTTCGAACGCGGACACCTGTGGCGTGGTACGTGGCCATGGTGATGGCCGAAGCCACGCCGGTAAGTCCGATTTCGCCGATACCGCGCGCTCCATATTCGCCCATCACCGGATCTGGATAGTCAAGGAAGATGACCTCCTGCTCAGGTATGTCGGCGTTGGTGGCGACGAGATAATCGGCGTAATTGTTATTGACGGGCTTGCCGTTGCGCGGATCGTAGACCGTCTCTTCAAGCATTGCCATACCAATGCCCCACGCTACTCCACCAAGAATCTGGTTGCGTCCAGTCTTCTGGCTGATGATGCGGCCCGCGTCCATCACAGTGACGGTACGGCGCACGCGCAGTCTCGCAATGCCGGGGTCCCAACCGACCTCGATGAAATGCGCGCCGAAGGAATGCATGGAGTATTTCTCCGAATCAGGATTGTCGCCTGTCCTGCCATTGCCTTCGAGCGCGGCGATGCGATGCATCTTGAGCAACTGCTCGAAAGGAATTCCGCTTTCGGGCGCCTCACCCTTCTTGTGGACGCGGCCCGCGCTCATGGCCAGCGAGCCGGGATCGGTGCCGGCGAAGGGCGAGCCTTCTGTACGCGAAGCGAGTTCGAGCAGGCGGCCAATGGCCTCCATGCTGGCGGCGGCCACCGGAGGCATGATGGTTGCGGTGAGCGATGACCCGCCTGAAGTTCCCCCTGGAGGCAGCGAACTATCACCCAGCACCGCATCGATGCGCTCAAGCGGAATCCCGGTCTTGTCGGACACAACCTGCGCGATGATGGTGTAGGTTCCGGTGCCGATGTCCTGTGCGCCCGACGAGACTCGCGCTCGCCCGTCTGAGGAGAGCCGCACGCGCGCGGACGATCCTCCGCGGTATGCGCCCCATGTGGCGGTGCCCATGCCCCAACCGAGGATTTCTTTTCCATCTCGCATAGACCCCACGCCGGGCGTGCGCTTGCTCCAGCCAAAACGCTCCGCGCCCTGCTGGTAGCATTCGTGTAAATGCTTGCTGGAATATGGCTTGCTGGAGCTTTCGTCTGTCTCGGCATAGTTCTTCATTCGCAATTCGAGCGGGTCCATGTTGAGCTTGACCGCAAGCTCATCCATGGCTGAGTCCAACGCGAACATGCCGGGAGTGGTGCCGGGACCGCGCATGGATGTCGGGGTTCCGATGTTAAGCCGCACCACGCTTAGCTTGGCAGTCACGTTCGGGCAGGTGTAGAGGAATGGCGTAGGTGCTGTGCAGCCTTCGGCGTAGTCGTTGATGAAGGATGTGGAGTTCTTCGCGTCCTGAACAATGGCCACCAGCTTGCCCTCAGCGGTCGCGCCAACTTGCATGTGCTGCTCGGTCGACGGGCGATGCCCGACCGTTGTAAACATCAGGTGACGCGGGACTGAAAGCTTTACTGGCCGATCCAGTTTCCGGGCCGCCATAGCGGCCAGCATGGTCTCCGGCCAGGGAGACAGCTTACTGCCGAAACCTGCTCCGCAGAACGGAGCGATGACGTGAACATCGTCGATGGGCACGCCCATCATCTCTGACATGGTCGCTTGGTAGTTCATCACGCCCTGAGTCGTTGCGTAGAGAGTGAGCTTGCCGTCCTTCCACGCCGCGATAACGCCGTGCATCTCCATAGGATTGTGCGTCTCGGTGGGCGTCGTATATACCGCGTCAACTTTCACCGGTGCGCTGGCGAAGGCGGCTTCGGCATTGCCACGTGTGTAGTGACGTCGCGCTGGCTGTGCGACGGCTCCCGGATCACTCATGCGGGTGAGCGGCTTCTGCTCGTCATAGCTGACCTTGACCTTCGATGCGGCATCCTGTGCCTGCTCGAAGGTATTAGCGACTACGAGCGCGACGAACTGTCCATAGTAGTGGACTTTGTCGTCTTCGAAAGGAGGACGGCTCTCGCCGGGGTGGCCGGGCTCAAACGGCCCCGCCGACCGATAGATCGGATCTGCGTTGCCGTGGTGCAGCACGGCGATGACGCCTGGCATCCTCTCCGCATCGGAGGAGTCGATCGCGGTTACGCGTCCGCTGCCAATGGTGCTGGGAATGGGATATCCGTGTACTACGCCATCAATGTCGTGCTCGACTGCGTAGCGCGCCGCGCCTGTAACTTTCAGTCGTCCATCAACCCGAGTGACTGGCTTTCCAATGACCGATGTCGCCATTTCTCGCTCCTAAGCTGTTTCTGCAGTTACGGTGAGAGCGCGCACAAGCGCCAGCTTCGCCAGATCAATTTTGAATGCGTTGTCGCGCAGCGGTTTCGCTCCGTGCAACGCAGCATCTGCTGCAGCGCGGAAATGCCGCTCGTCGGCGGGCTTGCCTTCGAGCGCCGCTTCCGCTTCGCGCGAGCGCCACGGCTTGGTCCCGACGCCGCCAAGTGCAATGCGCGCGCGCCGAATGTGTTTGCCTCCCAAGGTCAATACCACGGCGGCCGATGCCAGCGCGAACTCATACTGCGCGCGATCGCGCAGCTTCAAATAATGCGACCGAGTGCCTGCCGGGAGCTTAGGCAGCGTGACATAGGTGATGAGTTCTCCCTGTTCCAGCACGTTCTCGTGGTGCGGAGTCGAGCCCGGCGTGAGGTAAAACTCGTCCAGCGCGATGGTGCGCTCGTTCTTTTCCGTGCGAGTGTGGAGTGTCGCTTCCAGCGCCATCATGGCCACGGCCATGTCGGATGGATGTGTGGCCACGCACTGATCGCTTCCGCCCAGCACAGCATGGATGCGATTGAATCCGTCGATGGCCGAACATCCTGACCCTGGCTGTCGCTTATTGCAGGCATAGGCCGTGTCACGGAAGTAGTAGCATCGCGTGCGCTGCAGCAGGTTGCCCCCGGTGGTCGCCATATTGCGCAACTGTGGGGAAGCGCCGGAAAGCAGCGCCTCAGAGAGCACCGTGTATCGAGCCTTTACGTCCGCGTGATTGGCCAGATCGCTGTTGCGGACCAGGGCGCCGATCTTCAGGCCGCCGTCGGGCGATGCCTCGACGCTCGAGAGGGGCAGACGATTAATGTCCACTACCGCGTCGGGCGTTTCCACATTCAGTTTCATCAAATCGATGAGCGTGGTGCCGCCGGCGACGAAACGCGAGCCGGGATCGAGCGCCGCGTCAATGGTCTTTGCCTGCGTAAATCGAAATGCCTGCATAAACGACTCCTGGGAATTCTCGCAACGAATGACCAATCCCTACCAACGGGAGGGCCGATTAGCCCGCGCTAGGTCGGCGCGGAGCGCGTGTGCCCGAGACGGCCTGTCCCCGGGCTTGCTGTACGGCTGCGACGATGTTTTTGTAGGCGCTGCAACGGCAGATGTTTCCACTCATGGCGGCGCGCACATCGTCATCGCTGGGGCCAATCGGCTCGTGCATGAGCGCTGCGGCCGACATGATCTGCCCCGGAGTACAGTAGCCGCACTGCATTCCGTCATGGTCGAGAAATGCCTGCTGCACGGGATGCAACTCTCCGTTATGCTCCAGCCCTTCAATCGTCGTGATCTCGTCATCCTGGTGCATTACGGCGAAAGTGAGGCAGGAATTCAGCCTGCGGCCGTTCACATGAACAGTGCATGCGCCGCACTGTCCGTGGTCACAGCCTTTCTTCGTGCCGAAGAGGTTCAGGTGCTCGCGCAGCGCATCCAGAAGGGTCACCCGAGGCTCCAGCGTCAGGCGATGATCCGCACCATTGACGCGCAGTGTGACCGGAACAGCTCCGGGTGCACCTTCAGAAGCGGACGCAGCCTGTGCCGGCGGAGCTTCTGCGACGCCCGCGGCATGCGCAATGGGTGCAGCCGTGGCGGCGAGTCCAGCGGCTCCAAGCTGGGTAAGGAAAGATCGTCGAGAGAATTTGCCGAAGGTAATCAAGCTCGAGGATTCGTCAGTGGCGCGCCCATCGCTTTCCTGAGGCGCTTTCACAGGGGGATCGCACTTCTTCTTCATTGCCGAACTCCAGCGTCAGGTTGCCTGCGTCAGAAGCTTGCGTGCAGCACACACACGCACATCGGCCGCGAACATCGGACAGCGGCCACAAGAAAAACGTTACAGCGTTTTGACGCGTCGCGTCCAGAAGGGGACGCACCACACAGACGGAAAACAGCAGACGGGCAGGAGTTGCATACTAATCGTGAAAAAAGTCGTATTGAATAACGTATGGAGGGTGAGGCTCAGAATTTTAATGCTCGCACTGCTCGCCGGGCGCGGGCAAGCTGATTGCGACATCCGCATACCGCGCCATGATTAAGGTCTCATCATGGCGCGCTGCGCCGCTCTAATTAGTGGCTGCTGGCCGCAGGTTGCGGCGTGGTGGTGCTGGTTTGATCCGCCTTCATCCTCGCCAGAGCGTCGGCGATTTGCTTCTGCGCGTCGGCCATCTGCTTTTGAATCTCGGCGCTGTTTACCTTCTGTGCGGCGCGCACTGCGTCGTCAAGTTGCTGCTTGAACTCCGGACTGTTCAACCGCGCATTTGTCGCAGCAATTTGCTTCTGCGCGTCGGCCATCTGCTTGCGGAACTGTTCGCTATTAATCATCGTTTGCGCTCTCAACGCCGAAGCCTGCGCGTCGCTGATCGCCTTCTGAAATTGCGCATTGTTCACCTTCGATGCGGCGTCGATTTCCGACTGAATTCGTCGTCTTTCCTCCGGGCTATTCATCTTCGCCACCATGTCGGTTGCCTGCCTTTGCGCGTCAAGTATTTGCTTCTTGAACCGGTCGCTATTCATCATGGTTTCCGCTTGCAGGGCCTTGCGCTGTGCGTCTTCCATTTGTTTGCGAAACTCCGGGCTGTTGATCTTCGCTGTGGCCTCTGCGACTCTGCGCTGTGCGTCTTCAAGTTCCTTCTCGACCTGCGCCTTCTCGGCTGGAGTCAGATCGCGGATCTGCCCATCCTTGATCACAATCGACGAGTGATCGTGGTTTTCGTTGCTGTTGTCCTTGCGCTCCGCGCCTTTTTGCTGCGACGCCGGAGGCTCTGCCGCGGGAGGAGGCGGTGGCGCTACCTGAATGATCGGTGCAACCGGCGCAATGTGGATCACGGGATTCACCACTGGCGCAATATGGACGGTAACCGGGGAGACATTTACAACCGGAGAAACGTGCACGAAAGGACGTACCTCAGCCACATTTACTAAGGGTCTAACTGTCGTGACATTGACTACCGGCTTTACTGTCGACAGGTTCACTATCGGCTTTACCACCCTAACCCTCACGACCGGCTTTACCACCGGATTAACCGACACAACCGGCGCTGCTGGTGCGACTGTGATGGCCGGGGCGCTCGTTTGCGCTTGCGCCATTGCCGGCACCACATGGAACGCAGCAGCGAGCCCGATTGCTGCCGTCATCGCCGCCACCCCCGCTGATCCCCGTACCAGCCGTGTGCGCCAACTCGTAGATGTACTGCTTTGCATAAGCCGCATAACTCTTTCCTCCATTACATTTCCGTTGAACAAGCCCGCCGCGAGCGAGTGCTCCGCCCGCGCACCTACCATGCTTTGCGCGAGCGACAGCAAACAAGTCGCATAAAGCGCTTCAGATTCCATTGCCCTTGCCGCCATTGCGTCACACGCCATCTCGCGTGTTGCCCGAATCCTGCGCCCCACGCCGTGAATTGCCGGGTGCCACCTCAGCGGCAGCGCAACAGTCTCGCACAGCAGATTCATCGCATAGTCGCGCCGCCGGATATGCGCAATTTCATGGCAAAGCGCGGCCTTGAACTCGTCACCGGAATGGCGCCTGAACCCGCGTGGCCAAAGGAGCACCGGTCGAATCGCTCCCACGACCACCGGCCCGCAAATTGCGCTCGACTCCCGCACGTCGGGCATGTCAACTCCCAGTCGACGCGCGCACTCCAGCACCTCCGCCGCTTCGTGGCCAGCCAGCACCACTTGACGCGAAGTCCGCGCCAGCCTCCGCGCCGCGGTCCAGGCCAGCGCTAGACGGAACACTCCCCACAGCGCCGTGGCCAGCCACAGAGCCAGAATGCAGGCTGCCGCCGTCGCATTCAGGCGCACTCGATGCAAAAAGGCCGCATATCCTGCCGCGGCTGTTTGTGTACCGGCTTTATGGATTTGGCTTTCAGCAACCGAGGCGGTACTGTCGGCGGCTATTGCAAGCGATGCGCCCGGTGCGGGTTCGCCGACGGAATACGCACCTGTGTGAACGCCCACAACCGCCGGCTGTGACGGCGCAACTGCCGCGCTTGCAGGATCAGGAGCAATTCCCCGCAGCGGCATCACCAGCCCGAGCGCCAGAACCCCCAGCCACACGCGATGCTGCATCGCCGGACTCGCCTTCCATAGGCTGAGCAGCAGCCAGGCTCCGCCCGCCAGCAAGGGAAGCTGCCATAGCGCATTCGCCAGATACTCGATCGATATTTGTTCCATCGCAAGCTCCTGCTAGTCCTGTTTCTTCAGCCTCTCTGCCAGTCGAGACAGTTCTTCCGCGCTGATCTGCCGCGTGTCCACCATCGCCATCAACAGCGCCTCGCTCGAACCGCCAAACATCCGGCTTACCAGATCGCGCAGTGCGCTCCCCGTCGCGCGTTCGCGGCTTACCATCGGCGAATAGCGAAATGCCCGGCCTTCACGGACGCGCTTGACCTTCTTCTTGCGCCACAGCACGTTCAGCATCGTCTGGACTGTGGTGTAAGCCAGCTCGCCGCGGACCTGGGGCTGCACCTCGGCAACAGTACAGGGGCCGGCGTTCCATAGCACCTGCATAATCTCCAGTTCCAACGGGGTCAGCCTTTGATGTTCATTCCGTTCCATGCGATCCGTGATCTCCTAAAGAATTCGTAGTTCTCTTTTTTCATAAGACGCCCGGAATTGAAATTTGTCAACTAAGTCTTTAGGAGATGCAAAGCAGCCCCGGCTCCTCGGCCTGTATAGTGAATGAATCCTGAGGGGGAGGGTCCCGTGGACGGTCTCTTTATTCGCAACGCGCTTGAGGTGCACGCGCCTATCCAGATGCTCTGGAAAGTGCTGACCAGCAATGACTTTATTCCGCAATACATGTTTGGCTGCGTTGCGGAGACGGACTGGAAGCCGGGTTCACCGTTGCTCTGGAAGGGCGCCGCCGACGGCAAGCTGTACGTCAAGGGCAACGTGGTCTCCGTCGACGCGCCTCACCGCCTCGAGTACACCATCATCGATCCCAACAACCCCGCGATTCCCGATGTTCCGGAAAACTACCTCACGATGGTCTACATCCTTGGCGCACGCGACGGTGGCACTGCTCTCGAAATTGTCCAGGGCGACTTTTCCAAAGTGGCGAATGGTCCGCAGCGATATCAGGACTCCCTGGGCGGAGGCGATTTCATCCTGCAGGCCATCAAAAAGCTAGCCGAGAACCAGCCGTCAAAGGGGTGACAGGGAAGCGCTGCCTCCAATTGAACACCGGCATCGATAAAGGTCATTGTTCAGGCCGGCCATGCGAACTTTCGTGCCATTGGATCTCAGAGTACCGCTGCAAATAAATGCGGCCCGCGGGCAATGAAGTAAGGTATTTTGTTAGCACGAACGTCCTCTTAGCCGTGAGCGCCGAAAACTCAAGCCCCGTGGTTGCCCAGCCCTTCCCCGGCGAGTTCGAAGGACTAGCACTCGAATCTCCGGAGAAGGTCGAACTGTCTGTAGTAATGCCCTGCCTGAACGAGCAGGAGACGGTCGGTATATGCGTCCGCAAGGCTTGGGCTGCATTGCACCAGGCTGGCATTTCCGGCGAGGTCATCGTAGCCGACAACGGCTCGACCGACGATTCCGTCGCCATCGCAGAGGCGGAGGGTGCGCGCGTTATTCCGGTCGTGGAGAAAGGCTATGGAAGTGCGCTGAAGGGTGGGATCCTCGCTTCTCGAGGGGTATATGTGCTGATGGCGGACTCCGATGACAGTTACGACTTCACCCATATCCCGCGCTTTCTGGAGCAGCTTCGCGCGGGCTCTGACTTGGTTATGGGAAACCGCTTCCGGGGCGGCATCGCGAAAGGGGCCATGCCGGGGCTTCATCGCTATCTCGGAAACCCCGTTCTCACTGCCATCGGTCGCCTTCTCTTCCCCTCGCCGTGCGAGGATTTTCACTGCGGAATCAGGGGATTCCGGCTCGACAGCTTCAAGCGCATGGAAATTCGTTCCACCGGTATGGAGTTCGCGAGCGAGATGGTCGTCAAAGCCAGCCTCCTGCGCCTGAAGGTCAGCGAAATTCCCACCACCCTGATGCCCGATGGCCGTTCGCATCCTCCGCATCTCCGTAGTTGGCGCGATGGATGGCGCCACCTGCGATTTCTGCTGATGTACAGCCCGCGCTGGCTCTTTCTTTATCCGGGATCCGCGCTCATGCTGATCGGCCTCGCCGGATGCGTCTGGCTGCTGCCCGGCCCGCGAGTGATCAACGGCATAGGATTCGACGTGCACACGCTGCTCTACGCGTTCGTCGCGGTACTGCTGGGCTTCCAGTTGATCGCCTTCGCCGTATTCACAAAGGTGTTCGCCATCTCTGAAGGACTCCTGCCGCATGATCCGCGCATGGATCGCATCTTTCAATACATCACCCTTGAAACCGGTCTGATCGTAGGAGGCATCCTCGTGATCGCCGGAATAGGTGGGTCGTTTTTCGCGGTCTCCGACTGGGCTCGAAGCAGTTTTGGCGCCCTGGATCCTTCTCACATGTTGCGAATCATAATGCCCTCGGTGTTCGCCTTGACGCTGGGTTTCCAGATAACCTTTAGCAGTTTCTTTTTAAGTATCTTGGGATTGAGGCGATAACATGCCCACGCATTGAAGGCACGGACGATTCACGAATGCATGAACCTATTACTCTCGTCGGAACCGAGCAGCTGGAAAATAGCATAGAGAGCAGATGTACTGTTTGCGGCCAGCAGAGTTGGGCTAATCTGCGGGAAGGGCGGGATTTGCGCCGGCCAAATTGCGCCAAAGTTTTCAAACTCACGCGATGTCGGTCCTGCGGCCATGTGATGCAAAATCCATTACCTGATGCCGGCGAGCTAAGCAGGGCTTACGCGGCTGAATATGCGCCGTATCGTCCCGCCTGGAAAGAAAAGGGCCGGCCGTTGTGGAAAATTCTTCGTGAGCTTACAACTTTGCGGCGCGTGCGACGGCTTAAGCGTTATGCAAGAGGTTCAAGATTACTTGAAGTCGGTAGCGGAGCGGGCGACTTCCTCTACGCAGCGAAACGTGCGGGATGGGAGGTAGCCGCAGTCGAATACAGCAAAACCCTTGCTGATCTGCTTCGTTCGGAGCTTGGTTTTGACGTGCGTTCCGGAGAACTGACACGCGGAACGTGGCAGCCGGAAAGTTTCGATCTGGTCGTTCTTTGGAGCGTGCTGGAACATGTGCCGGACCCTCTCGAAACCCTCGCAATTGTCGCCTCCTACTTGAAACCGGGCGGGACTGCATTTATCCAATTGCCCATAGTGTCCGCGTTACAAATTGGAAAGCCATTCGGGCAGTATTGGGAAAATCTTGATCTTCCTCGCCATCTCAATTTTTTCGATAAGGAGTGTCTTTCGCGTTTGTGCGGTAAAGCAGGAATGAAATTGGCGGTTTTTAAAACGCCTCTACTTGATGTCGGATGGGCCTACCTCACAAGCTGCTCAAATTATGCGAATTGTTCGAGAAGCCGGGCGCAGCGTTACATTAGGCTTGCCCTCCTCACCCCAATAATCTTTGCAGTATTGCCCTATATGGCGGTTCAAGCTTGGCGTGGGCGGGGCACGGAAGCTTTCGTGGTTGCTGTCAAGAACTGATGGCTCCGATTCTCTCAGTTGTAATCCCAACCTATAATGGTGAGAAATTCATCGCCTCCGCACTGGAGAGCGTTCGAGCGCAGTTGGGAGTGGACGTTGAGATTGTCGTGGTCGATGACGGCTCGACGGACCGAACTCTGAATATTGTCCGCGATTGCGCGAAGACGTTACCAATCCGCCTGCTCACCCCGGGTAGGATAGGAAACTGGGTGGCGATCAGCAACCTCGGCCTCCGCGAAGCCAGTGCTGAATGGGCTTGTTTCCTTCACCAGGACGATCTTTGGTTGCCGGGAAGAATTGCCAGGCTTCGCACCGAAATCGGCAAGACCGAAGGCGCTCTCATCCTTCACAATGCGAAGTTCATCGGGCCGGAGGGTCAATATCTTGGGCCCTGGACATGCCCACTCACGAAGGGAAGCCTATTTTCCAGTCAATTTATAGAACGTCTGCTCATTCAGAACTTCATTGCAATGCCTTCGCCCATCTTCCGCCGAAGAGCGGCAATCGAATCCGGCGGATTGGACGAGAGGTTGTGGTTCTCGGCCGATTGGGACTTGTGGCTGCGGCTGGGCGCGCTGGGCCCCGTTCAGTTCATCGACGAAACATTGGCAGCATTCCGTATTCATCCTGCCTCGCAGACAGCCAGCCGCGGCGCCAACGTCGATGAGTGGAAGCAGCAGCTGATGGTGGTTTTTGAGCGCCATTTTCAAAGCTGGGCTGCACCGGAACATCTCAAAAGGCGCATCGAGCGCGCCGCAATAGTTAGCATCGAAGTGAATTCGATGCTTGCGGCAGCCTCGCGGGGCCAGCCCGTATCTTTACCGGTTCTGATGAAGCTGTTGAGGCTTGGACCCTCTGGTTGCCGCAGATATTTAAGGGACTCCCGAATTGTGCAGCGGGTTCGGTCGCGCTTGAAGCTGCCCAAAAAAATAGCGGTAGAATCCAAACCATCATAGCCTGACGTGGATTCTGCTATTCGGGCGAACGCAATCAGTGCTACCTTTTGGCATAATTCCGATTTGAGGTTCCAGGAGCAACATTATGTCGGCTGATGCAACAGATTTTCGACGCGATTCAATCGGCGCCCTCATTTCTGAGAGGCTGGCGCCAGAAGCTGATCGCATGCGCGCGGAGTTCTGCACTCCTGGCCGCATTGGATCGACCTGGATAGACAATCTGCTTCCTCCTGCTCTGGCCGGGGAGATCTATCGAAGGTTCCCATCTACAGATCGCATGATGCTGAAGCGGTCAATCAAGGAGCACAAGCACGTCGCCGCGCAAATGAACAATTATGACCCACTGCTGGAAGAGGCGGTGTACGCTTTTCAAGATCCGCGGATCGTTGAACTAATCAGTCGCATCACCGGACTGCGGGCTCTTGAACCGGATGCTGAGCTTTATGCTGGCGGTATCAGTCTTATGGCGAAGGGCGGCTATTTGCGGCCTCATTTGGACAACTCCCACGATGGGAAGCAGGCGCGCTACCGAGTCCTCAATTTGCTCTATTACGTCACGCCCGAATGGCGCGAGGAATATGGAGGTTCGCTGCAACTCTGGGACGGCGGGCCGCATACAGTTCCGAGAACAATCCCAAGTCTCTTTAATCGCTTGGTTCTGATGATCACCGATTGCAAGTCATGGCATTCGGTGAACGAAATCCAACACGATGGCCAGCGCTGCTGCGTCTCAAATTACTATTTTTCCAAAATCTCGCCGGACGAGCAGGACTACTTTCATGCGACTTCATTCCGCAGCGAAAAGGCTGGAGTTTCCGATTTGATTATGCAGGCCGATAACGTCTTGCGCACGAGCGTTCTCAAAACCATGCCGGGAGCCTATAAAAATCCGCACGGCTACAAGCGCAAAGAAAATTGAAGAAGATCGCATTGAACCAAAGCTCATTGGAACGCCGCGCAAGCCGAATACAGGCCTTGGCGTCGCACGCAATCTATACTCTTGCACTCGTCGTCTCCATCTCTACCTGGTTCATCGCATTTCGCGCGCCCCTGTGGACAGACGAGACGGGTAGCTACTGGGAGATCAGTGATGGCCTTTCGCATATCTGGGGCCGCCGGGGCATCGGATTTCCTGCGTTCGATTACATTCTCTGGGTTTTCACCAGGATTTTCGGAACAAGCGAAGTCGCGCTGAGAAGTCTGTCGATTTTCACCATGCTCTGCGCAACCTATCTTCTCTACCGGATCGCGCGCGGGCTTTTCGAGCGCGATACAGCGTTGATTGCAGTCATCATCTTCTGCGTCGACCCCATTGTTGTGTTCGCGTCTATCGATGTGAGGCCGTACGCGTTCGCGGTGCTCACCGTCAACGCTGCTATCTTCATTCTGCTGCGCCTTCGCAATAGTGATTCCAGTTGGCTTGCCGCGCTCTTCGGCGTGGTGGCGGCAGGCGTCGTT
>DASZAG010000189.1:0-3947 GCA_035945555.1 Acidobacteriaceae bacterium | reverse complement strand
CATGGCGCAGCAGCCGCCGAAAGTGATTAACGCGCAGTTTCACACTGAGCCGGTCGGCGCAGGACTGTCCGCGACGGTGGGCCGATTTCAGCATTCAAATGGACCGCTCTGGCTGGGCTATGAGGTGGCGGCTGTACCGCGAACCCGTTTCTCTGTGTGTTCGGGCGACGGGGACTCGGTGGACGATGGATGTTGCGGTGTCTACCGATTAGAGGATTCGGACAACAGCTTCCGGACCTCGGATAACGATCAGACGGCGCAGGCAAACATTGACGTGCTGGTTCGTATTGATCAGGGAGCGGTCGATAAGGTTCGCTTCATCGGAACCGGATGTCGAGTCGATGCGGGAGGGCTGCCCTTCACGTGGATAACGGACGTTCAGCCCGACGACAGTTTAGCGTGGCTATCGAGCTTAGTGACGGCGGGATACAAGCGACACGCAGACCAGGCGCTGGCAGCGATTGCAATGCATGGGACCGGCAGGGCCACAGCTGCGCTTGCCGGATTTGCGTCCTCCTCCAATCCGCTGTGGCTGCGTGAGAAGGCTGCTTTCTGGCTGGGTGCGGGGCGCGGGCACGATGGACTACTAGAGCTGGAAAAGCTGGCGAACGACTCCGATCCGGAGTTTCGGAAAAAGCTGGCGTTCGACTTCTCGGTGAATCACGATCCGGCGGCGGTCGACGACCTGATCAGGATGGCGAAGTCGGATGCGGACACGCGAGTTCGGGAACAGGCGATCTTCTGGGTCGCGCAGAAAGCGGGGAAGAAGGCAGTGGCGACATTGAAGGATGCAGTGGAGAACGATCCTGAAGTGGCGGTGAAGAAGAAAGCAGTCTTTGCGCTGAGTCAGCTACCGAAAGACGAAGCCGTACCGGAGCTGCTTCACGTGGCCCAGACGAACAGCGATGCCGCAGTACGGAAGGAAGCGATCTTCTGGCTGGGACAGACGCATGATCCGCGGGCCCTTGCCTATTTCGAGCAGATATTAGAGAAGTAGGAACACGCCGAGCGGTTCATCACCGGGTGGTCTCATTGAGCCCGCAAAACGGATAGCTTGTAAGGCTTCCGGCATTTTCGGCGCTCGTGAACGCATCCAGGAATTGCTGCGCTGCGAGAGTGACGGTTGCGGCGGAGGGAGTTGCTGCATTGCGCGTACCCCTACCCGCATAGACGACGAGCAGCTGTTCAACCAGTTCTGTCAGCGAAATGGGGTGGCGTCCAGTCCTTTTCATAGTTGCTATCATGACCGATTCCTGGTAACCGGTAAATCGCACGAAAGTGCTTTCGGCTGCTGACGGCAGTGGTACTGAAATTCATCGAGCGGCAGATCAATGCTTCCGCGAAAGTTGCAGGCCATGCCGCCTAATATCAATGATCATAGATACTGCCGGCTGTAGCGATGACCACTAATGCCCTAGTAGTCAAGTTGAGGGATGCAGAGGGCGCTTTGAATCGCGCCGATCACGCGGCCGCACGCTGGATACTGCTCGAGGCAGAGGAGATGGCCTTACGACTCCAACGCGAGATGATTGACATGGAGGCCCGATTGTCGGCTTCCCTCGCGCCATCGTATCGGACCGTCGCAACTGGGATCAAACGCCGCGATATTGTTGCGTGGAAACGGACTCTAATCGCCTTGAGGCGCCGGGGCGGGAGATTTGCGGAATTGATCTTTCGACATCGCCGCTTCTGATCCAGCTGCCGTTGTCGTCACCGCCGCTCCCCTGTGATTCGGTAGTGAGATTGCGATGTCAGATTGCGACCGTGCTCAAGCTGCTGCGGCAAATTCTCGGCACGCTTACTCGTTCCGAATACCCAGGCAGGCGGTCTGACTCACTGCAATTAGTTCATCGAGGCTGGCTAAGAATCCTTCAACTTGTCATTACGCACTCCATACCGCCACTGTGCACCTCTGTGCCAAAGTCAACCCGCACACGGTTACGGCCTTCGCGCTTGGAACGATAGAGGGCTGAGTCGGCGCGGGAAAGCAATTCCGGCGCGCCTTCGTACGGCGCACAGGTGGCAACACCAAAACTAGCGGTCAAACTCACATCGCGCGGCAGGTCATCCAGCGTCGCAATATCGGTCCGCAAACGTTCCGCAACTTCCTCCGCCGCTCGTAGTTCCGCATCGCGAAGCAGAACAACGAACTCCTCGCCCCCGTACCGCGCTAGTACATCTGAAGGTCGAGTGCCCGCCCGGAGCACAGTACTAACGCGTCGCAATATAGCGTCTCCTGTGGGGTGCCCATGCTCATCATTCACCCGTTTAAAATAGTCAACATCGATGAGAATCACACTGACGCGCTGAAGATCTCCTCCGCAGCGATGAAGCTCGCGCTGCAGTCTTTCCTCAAAAGCGCCTCGATTGAGCAGGCCCGTCAGTGAATCGGTTTCTGCGACGACCTCCAACTCCCTACGCTGGACACAAAAAGATAGCCAACCCAGCGAGATGCTAATGCTCAGGGTCAAAATCATCACCAGGTAGCTGAACGCCGCGTGTACAGCGTCCGGGTGAAGAAAATCTGGATTGACCGGATTCAGCCGCCCGTAAACTCCCCAGGCCGCATTCACAAATGCGGTTGCAGCGACCAGCCAGCCGCACGCTCGCGCTGGATCACGCAATGGGCCACGGGCGTTGGAGAAGAGTGCGACAGCGCTCATCCCCCAGAGCATCACCAGCAGCGTGCAGTGTGTCTCAAGCCGAGAGATCTCGGATTTTTGCACATAAGTGAACCAAAGCAGCGCTGGGATTGCGATTCCACACAGGGCGAGCGCCCGCTGCAGCAGCCGAGGACGAAGACCGAGAATTTCAAAAATGGCAAGGTACAGCAACCCAACTCCGGCGAACAGGGCCACGTTCGGAATCACTTCCGTAAAGAGCAACGGTGCACGTGACCGCAGTCCAAACAGAATGACGGCGCTCAAATCGCAGAATACAAACTGTCGCAGACGCACCAAGCCGCGCAAACCGGGCAGGCTACGCCGCGCCACCCCGAAACCGTGCAGTGCGAGCACAAGAGCGACAGCATAGGCAAACATCAGATAAGGGGTATACATCGGAACTCTATTTGCCTTCCCGAAACATGAGCTTGCAGCTGGGGATGCCGACGGAGGTTCCGGTCGGATCTCGCGCTCGAACAATCTGACCAAGCATTGCACAGTGGCGCTTCCGGATCATCCCACAATCAGGCCATAAGTCATTCACATTTCAGGGTTATTAAGTTCTAGATATGCCATCCCGAGTGAATGCTGTGCGGTTGTCCACAACACTCGAACATTCGCGCATCGAAGGTCTTGTTGACCACGACTGCGGGCGAAGTTTATAGTTTGGTTAATCGAACAGATGTGGTTCTCCTGGGCCATGCGTTAACCTGACATACGCCATCGTGCGATGCTCTGGGCTTGTGGAGCTTTGCCGCCTTTTCTGTCGTGTTCCTCAAATTTCGCTTGTGATCGGACGCAACGTTGGGAATTGCTCACCAGTCCGTGCAAGGCAGGCGTTCCCCTGCCACTCCGGATGGGAAAGATCTGTCGCTATTGGATCTCTGGCTCGTTATTCGCAAACGCCGGGTTCTGCTGGTTTGTTTCGCGCTCGGCGCTGCGGCTCTCGGTTTCGGATTCGGGGTCATGCGCGGCAAGGAATACACGGCCACCGGCGAAATCGAAATTCAGCCGGGCTCCGCGTCTTCGCTGAAATCCATTTCCGCCCGATCTGGTCTCAGCTCACTCGATGAAATGATGGAGACGGACGTCACCATCCTCCAGAGCCCGTCTCTGCTGGTCGACGTAGCCAGAAACCTCAATTTGCTCAACAACAAAGATTTTGTCGCGCCCGGCTCCACCGTCGCAGGTCCGGGTGGCACCAAGCTGCCACTCTGGAACGGTGATCTCAACAATCCTTATGTTCGCAACGCTGTGGCCGGCGAACTCAAAGCTGGGCTGACC
>DASZAG010000188.1:0-3145 GCA_035945555.1 Acidobacteriaceae bacterium | reverse complement strand
GCTTGTTCCTGGCGGCCAAGTGAAGTTAAACCGGTTTCGCCCCTCGCAACTCACCATTTCCTCCTTGGCCGCTGCAATCAGGCGCTTCGGATCGGACGCAGCACATACAGCGGATGCGCATCGTCAAGGAAGTTGTTGATGCCCCCGCGACGAAATTCTCAAATGGAAATCTCTTTCGGCCTTCGTCTCAGCCGCCTGCATCAGTACCGTACGAGTGATTCCCGCCCGATGGAGCACCGGCGATAGATCGCCAGGCCCGAATTCCCGGTAACGGCTTGAGATCCAGCGTCGTTCAAACGTGTCGCCACGGTCGACTTTCCAAAAATGCTGATGCGCGTCGAGCGTCGCGGTTCCCTTTTCATGTCCTCAGGCTCGGAGCACGCCCTTTTTCAGGATGATGTTCGCGTAGAGCCGACGTTCTCCGGTGGCGATCACGGCATAAGCTGCTTTGGCTCGTTCGTAGAAGGCAAAACGCTCCACAGGTTCCAGAACAATGGCGCGACCGGCGGCCTCCTTGACAGCGGATTCGAACTCCGGGTAGATCGCCGGGCGCTGGCCGGGAGCGTCCATCGCCGCGGCAGGACGATCCACAAACTCATCGAGCGGAAGTACGGACAACACCGCCCTTAGTACATCGGTCGCACTGAGACCAGGCAACCGGATCAGGCGCCGACCTATGCTCGCCGCAGGAAAATTTGCGTCCGTGATGACGATCTCATCGCCATGCCCCATATCAGACAAAATCGCAAGGAGATCACCCGTTAGAAGTGGATTAATGGATTTCAGCATGTCACCCTCCGATAAATTCTGCCTTGAGACCGCCGTCAGTTGACTGGAGCCCGCCTTCAACCACTAGAGCGCAGGAAAGCCACGTCCACTGGTCAGCGCTTCCCATTAATGATTGTTCAGGGCCGCATGCGTCACGGGGCCAATGTCATGAATATAGAGCATGTCGATCCGCGGCATTCCCAGGCGGGCGCTGCTGACTAAGATACCGCATCGGTTAGCTGGTTAATTCTGCCTTCGCTTCAACAAATTTCTCCAGAGCAAATTCAAGGTCCGACAATGTATGTGCTGCCGACACCTGGGCGCGAATACGAGCTTTACCTTGTGGCACGACAGGATACGAGAATGCGACAACATAGACACCCTTCTCCAGCAGCAGCTCAGCCATCCGCGAGGCAGCGACTGCATCACCAAACATTACCGGCACGATAGGGTGCTCGCCGGGCAGAATATTGAAACCGGCTTGTTCCATTTTCTCGCGGAAAAAGCGCGTGTTCTGCCGCAGGCGTTCCCGAAGCTCACCGGATTCCTGGAGCAAATCGATGACCTTGAGCGACGCTCCCACGATTACTGGAGCGACGGAGTTTGAGAACAGATAGGGCCGGGAACGCTGGCGAAGTAATCCAATGATTTCTCTGCGCCCGCTTGTGTAGCCGCCACTGGCGCCTCCAAGCGCCTTGCCTAGTGTTCCTGTGATGACGTCTATACGGCCTTCCACGCCGCACAGCTCTGGCGTACCGCGACCGTGTTCGCCGATGAAACCCACAGCATGCGAGTCATCCACCATGACCATCGCGCCGTATTTCTCGGCTAGATCGCAAATCTTGTCCAGCTTGGCGAAGTAGCCGTCCATCGAGAAAACACCATCCGTCGCGATCAAACGCTGACGCGCAGATGCAGACTCCTTCAGCTTCGACTCAAGATCGTCCATATCGCCATTGCGGTAGCGATAGCGAGCGGGCTTCGAGAGACGGATGCCGTCAATGATGCTGGCATGGTTCAGCTCATCGGAAATGACGGCGTCCTCCGCATCAAGCAGCGTTTCAAACAGACCACCGTTGGCATCGAAGCATGAGCTATAGAGAATCGTGTCTTCTGTGCCAAGGAATTTGGTGATTCGCGCCTCAAGCTGCTTGTGAATGGCCTGTGTGCCGCAGATGAATCGCACGCTGGCAAGCCCGTAGCCCCACTCTCGCAGCGCCTCCTGCGCTGCGCCCACGATTGCCGGATGATTTGCGAGGCCAAGATAATTATTCGCGCAGAGATTCAGGACCGGCACCGCATCGGCGACCGAAATCTTTGCCTGTTGTGGTCCTGAAATAACGCGCTCTCGCTTGTAGAGACCAGCATTCTTGATCTCTTTGATTTTTTCTTGCAGATTAGATTTAACTTTGCCGTACATCTTTGTCCTTTCTGTCAGTCATCACGCTGTTGCGGACCGTCAATTGATCCTCACGAGCTTTTGCATGATTCGAACAGGACTAGGAAGCCACCCGCCGGGCTATGTTGCCCTCATCTTCAGAGCTTTCGCATCAGCGGCGGCCTGAAGCAAGAGTGCAACGCCGGAACACGGAATGGTCAATCCGCCGCCACACTACCTGTCCACCTCACGCCTGCTGCGAGCCCAATAAAGCCTAGTGGGAACAAGCTATTGAATCGAATCACTCGCGGCATCTCAGGAATCGGCTGTATGCACGTTGCCAGACTTGAATGTTTAATCCAGGCCTAATTGCAGCCGACTCGCCTCTGACATGCGCTGCATTGTCCAGGGTGGGTCGAACACAACGTCAACTTTCACATCTCTGACAGTTGGCAAAGCGGAGAGTCTCCGTTCCACATCTGACTTGAGCACTTCGCTCATTCCACATCCGGGAGCGGTCAATGTCATGGCAATCTGGATATTGCGCGCGCCATTGTCTTCTGTGATCTCGCATGAATACACAAGTCCGAGATCGACTATATTGACCGGGATTTCAGGATCATACACGGACCTTAGCTGATCCCACACCAGCTGCTCACTGAACTCTACAGGCGCCTCCGCTTGAGCTTCCGCGAGGCCTAGCGCGTCGGCATCCTTGGCTTCTATGCGCATCAGCGAGCCAAAGCCGACGGTCACGGAGTAGCTGCCGCCAAGGCATTGCGTAATTACAACTGGCGTACCCGCGGATAGCATGCGGAGATCGCCATTTGGAATCTCTGTGGCATTGCAATCACGAGTTAACTGGATAACCTGGTGTAACATCTCTTCCTCCCCCCCGGCCTTGTCGGATCGGAACCGACTGATCAGCGATGAGTCTCGCGAGATTCACGCAAAGCTGGACGGCGCCCGGTCGTGCGACACATTTTCGGTGCAGCTTAC
>DASZAG010000187.1:0-7539 GCA_035945555.1 Acidobacteriaceae bacterium | reverse complement strand
GAGCTGTCGAGGACAACGATGGAATAGCGTCCGCGGCGCAGGGCGGTGAGCGCGTCCTTGCGGGTTGATACCGTTTCCACTTGAAGGCTGAATTGCTTGGCGATAACGGCGGCGCAGTTCTCGGCTCCGGCGATGGCGGTGACGAGCAAAACGGATTCGGAGCTTCTCGACAGCGCGCGCTGGGGCGTGATGGCGTCAGAATGTGCTTCAGACATGGTGGTAAATCTCCCCCACTCGATTACAGGCCAGCGGTTTCGCCGATGCCGTATTCCTTGAGCTTGCGGTAGAGCGTGGTTTTGCCGATGCCGAGCAGGCGGGCGGCGGTGAGTTTGTCTCCATTGAGCTGACGCAGCGTGTCGAGAATGGCCTGGCGCTCGAGGGCGGCGAGCGGCCTGACCTCATTGGAGGTTCCCGAAACGACTTCTTCCTTGCGATGGGCGAGCAGGTGGAAATCCTGAAGCTGGGTGGGCAGATCTCCGAGGCGCAGCACCGGGCCGGTGGTGAGGGCGCAGGCGCGCTCGATGGAGTTTTCAAGCTCGCGGACGTTTCCGGGCCATGCGTATTCGCTCATGATGCGAAGGGCATCATCGGAGAAGACGAATTTGGGGCCGCTGCGGCCAGTGCGCTTGAGGAAGTGTGCGGCGAGCAACGGGATATCTTCGCGTCGGTCGCGCAGCGGCGGAATGCGGAGCGCGACGACGTTGAGGCGGTAGTAGAGGTCTTTGCGGAAGCGTCCCTGCTCAACCATGGTGGCGAGATCGCGATTGGTGGCGGCGAGGATGCGGCAGTTGATGGTCACGCGATGCGTGGCGCCGACGGGGCGGATTTCTTTTTCCTGGAGGGCGCGCAGCAGCTTGGCCTGGAGGTCGAGGGGCATTTCGCCGATTTCGTCGAGGAAGACTGTTCCGCCTTCGGCGGAGGCCAGCAGGCCTTCCTTGTTGCGGGTGGCTCCGGTGAACGCGCCTTTGACGTAGCCGAAGAGCTCGCTTTCAACGAGCGTGGGCACGAGCGAGCCGCAGTCGACGGGCAGGAATGGCCTGGAGGAATTCGGCCCGTTGGCGTGGATGGCGCGCGCGATGAGTTCTTTGCCGGTTCCACTTTCGCCGAGGATGAGGACGGGATGATTGGTCTGCGCGACCTTGGATAGGATGCGGTAGATCTTTTCCATCTCAGGGCTGTTGCCGATGAGGTTTCCGAGTCCCTGCTGGGAGCGCAGCTTTTCGCGCAGGCGGCGGCTGGCTGTATCGACGTTCCGGCGTTGGGCGGCGCGGTCGAGCACGGCGGCAAGTTCATCGAGCTCGAATGGCTTGGTGAGGTAGTCGTTGGCTCCGGTGCGCATGGCCTCCACGGCGGAGGTGACGGTGGCGAAGGCGGTCATGACGATGACGGCGATCTCGGGGTGCAGCATTTTGACTTCTTCGAGAAGCTCGAGGCCTGCCCCGGCGGGCGACTTGAGATCGAGGATGAGGATGTCGACGGTGTTGCCGCGCAGCAGGCTGCGCGCCGCGGCGAGATTGTCGATGCCGTGGGAGGCAAAGCCGCGGGTCGCGGCAATTTCGCAGCACGCCGAACGAACGGCGGGGTCTTCATCGACGACGAGGACGTGCATGCGCGCGGAACGAGATGAGACGGCAGAGGGATCAGTCATAGAGGCAGATAATGCAGTGGTTACTGGCATTCTATGCAGCCGTTCCTGCGCGCGTCAGTAGCAAAACCGCTTTGGGGCTGACTGGCACACATGCCGGAAGTAACGTCGACGAGGGGAAGACGAATTTCAAAACGGGCACCGGCACCTGGCGCGGCGAGAGCCGTTACGGAACCGCCGGCGGCTTCGACGAGATTGCGCACGATGCTGAGGCCGAGGCCGCGACGGCGAGGGGAGGGCCAATTTGTCTGCTTGCGGGTGGTGAAGCCGAGAGCGAAGATTTGCGCGCGCAGCGTTTCGGGGATTCCGGGACCGTTGTCTGAGACGGTAAGCAGAACATGCGACGGCGGTGCGGTGGCAAAGCCAGTGCTGTCGTCATACTGGGCGGTGATGCGGATGCGACCACCGGATGGCATGGCGTCCGCAGCGTTGCGTACAAGATTGATGAGAACGCGGGTGAGGTCTTCGACGGCGAGCGCGGTTTGTCCCGAGCAGGGCATGGTGGCGATGGAGAGCTTGATGGCGGGTCCGGCAATGGCGGCAAGCAGAGGCCGCAGGTGGCGGAGTTCGTCGTCGGCGGCGGCGACGGGGACGGTGGGAAGCGGAACGGATGTGCCGGCCGGGAGCGGCTGCGACGCGATGGCGGTTTCGGCGATCTTTTCGATCATGCGGTTGGCGCGGTTGACGATGCTCTCGAGATCCTGCGCATAGTGGCTGTGGTTCTCGTTCAAGACACCGGGCATGGAAAGCAGTTCGCAATAGAGCATGAGGCCGGACATGATGTTGCGCGCGTCGTGCATGAGGCCATTGAGAGTGTCGGAGTGGGTTGGTTGGTGTGAAAAAGGACCCGCTCCCGCGGCTGCTCCGGATTTTGCAGGGGTATGGGGAAGAAGTGCCGGAACGTTGGCGAGAGCGGGCATCTGCAGGAGGTCCTTTCGTGAAGCAATTTCAGGGACTCGGAAGCTGAGTTCGACCCTGGAGTGTCGCCAGCCCAGCTTCCTTGTCCCGTCTTAGTACACGTGGCGTGCCAAACTTAGAGGTCCTAATAAACGGAGCTGTTTCTGTGGCTTAGGCTAGGGTGGGTATTTTGTGGTTGGTTCCGGCTAAAGTTCCATTTTGGGAAGTGGTGAGGGTGGTGGATGAGGGTAAGCGGATGAAGGGGACGGACTTAGCTTGCGCTGCGGAGGCTCTTTCCCGTTTTGGGCTGCGGTCAAATCGGGAAGGTGTTGAACCCCGTACAATTCGGGCATGGACAAGGTGACTGAATTTTTTCGTGCCGGAGGGCGTGAGGCTTCGGCGATGCGTGCCGTCCGGCTGGCGCCGAATTATGTGGCGATGGCTGAGGGATCGGTGCTGATTGAGGTGGGGAACACGCGCGTGCTGTGCAATGCGACGGTGGAGCAGGGGGTTCCGGCATGGATGCGGAACAGCGGGCGCGGCTGGGTGACGGCGGAGTATGGGATGTTGCCGAGGGCGACACTGACGCGGACGGCTCGGGAGGCGGAACGCGGGAAGATTGGCGGCCGGACGCATGAGATTCAGCGGCTGATTGGGCGGTCGCTGCGGGGCGTGGTGGATATGACGGCGTTGGGCGAGCGGACGGTGATTCTGGACTGCGATGTGTTGCAGGCGGATGGAGGCACGAGGACGGCGGCGATTACGGGAGCGTGCGCAGCGCTGGGCATTGCGATGAAGAGGATGGTGGCGACGGGTGCGCTGAAGGCGAATCCGCTGAAGCAGCTGGTGGCGGCGACGAGCGCAGGCATTGTGGAGGGGACGGCGCTGCTGGATCTGGCATATGAAGAGGACTCGCAGGCCGAGGTGGATATGAATGTGGTAATGACCGAGGACGGCGGCCTGGTGGAAGTGCAGGCGACGGCGGAGCGAGTAGCGTTTCCGCGGAGCCGCATGCTGGAGATGCTGGACCTGGCGGAGTCGGGAATCAGGGAGTTGTTCGCGTTGCAGCGGGCAGCGATTGGCGGGTGAAGCGGGACGGGTGAGCCGGAGCTTTCAGGCGAAGCAGGTGCTGCTGCCGCGGCACTATAATGCGGCTCACCATGAAGATTCCTGTAATTTGCATGCTTGCCGTTTGCGCGTGCGGCGCAATGGCTCAGAGTTCAGCTACTGCTCCGACCTCGCAGATGTCGGAGCGGCTGGGCACGGTTTCGTTTGCGACGTCGTGCGCGTCGTCGGAGCAGGCGGCGTTCGATCGCGGCGTGGCTCTGCTGCATGACTTCTGGTATGAGGAAGCCGGGCCGCAGTTCAAAGAGATCGCCAAGGCTGATCCGAGTTGCGCGATGGCCCACTGGGGCGTGGCGATGAGCATGTTCCACCAGATATGGGACCGTCCTGACGCGAACGATATGAAGCAGGGCTGGGAGGAGATGCAGCAGGCGCAGTCGATCGGAGCGAAGACAGAGCGGGAGCAGGAGTATATTGCGGCGCTGGCGGATTTCTACAAGCCGGGTGCGGCGGATTTCATGGCGCGGGCGACTGCGTACTCGGCGGCGATGGGGAAGCTGTACGAGAAGTATCCCGATGATGTGGATGCAGGGGCGTTCTATGCGCTATCGCTGCTGGCGGCGAAGAGTCCGAAGGACACGGGCATAGCGCCGGAAGAGAAGGCGATGGATGTGCTGCGGCCTTTGGCGGTGAAGTATCCCGATAATCCTGGCGTGGTGCATTACACGATTCATGCGTGTGACAATCCCGCGATGGCACCCGAGGGGTTGAAGGCGTCGGAGCATTATGGGGAGATTGCGCCGGCGGGGGCACATGCCGTCCACATGCCGGGACACATATTTGCGCGGCTGGGCATGTGGCCGCAGGATATCGAGGCGCAGCTTGGGTCGATTGCAGCGTCAGAGGCGGCGGAGAAGCGGCACGAGAGCGGCATGATGGACGAGCCGCACTCGTATGACTTCCTTATGTATGCGTATTTGCAGAGCGGGCAGGACGCGAGGGCGAAGGCGGTGCTGGCGCAAGTAGCCGCGGCGGAGGATCGCATTAGTGCGATGCCGGGCCAGGGCCATGCATTTATGGATGGGATGGGAGGGTATTACCGGACGAAGTTCCCGGTGTTTTATGCGCTGGAGCGGCGGGACTGGAAGAGCGCTGCGGCTCTGCAGCCGGTGGAAGGCGCGTCGCCGGACCAGGTGACGATGACGTGGTGGGCGCGCGCGATTGCGGATGGACATTTGCACCGGGCCGATGCGGCGAAGGCTGACCTGAAGCAGTATGACGAGTTGATGAGTGAAGTGCGAAAAGGCAGCTACGCGTATGCTGCGGATTCGACGGGAGCGCAGATTGAGCGGGACGAGATTGTGGCGTGGGTGAGCTACGCCGCGGGCCAACAGGCGGATGCGCTGGCGAGCATGCGCAAGGCTGCGGACCTGCAGGACAAGGTGGGCCAGGCGGAAGTGGATATTCCGGCGCGGGAGATGCTGGGGGATATGCTGCTTGAGACACACCGGCCGCAGCAGGCGCTGGCGGAGTATCGGGTATCACTGAAGCTGAGTCCGGGGCGGTTCAATGGGCTTTATCATGCCGGAGTGGCGGCGGAGGAAGCTGGAGACAAGGCGGCCGCGGCGCAGTATTTTGGTGAGCTGCTCAAGTCTACGGATGGTGGCGCTGAGTCGAGACGTCCGGAGCTGGCGAAGGCGAAGGCGTTTGTGGCTTCTGGCCGGGCCGCTGGAAGCTGAAGGTTTCAGGGTGGGCTGCCTGATGCGGAGATTTGCGGATTCCCACTCATGCGCATTGCGCATGAATGGGGCACCCCGGCTAGGGTTTTGACAGCGAGAGATCAAAAGCGACGAGCCTGATAATGACTTCTTTAGGCGTCAGTATCCTCATGCGCAGCGGAGGTGGCCCACTCACCCGCCGCGAGGTCATAGTATTTTCGCTAGTCGTGGGGGTCGGTTTGCTTGTGAGTATCTGCTGGCAAATTGTAGACAACTGGAAAGAACGCACACATGGTCGCAACTGGCCTACAGTCTCCGCCGCTATTGAGCGCCATGCTGCGAACTCCAGATCGAGGCGAAGATCCGGCGTAAAGGAAGTGTGGCCGACGACACAACTGGAACCGTGAATAATGGAAGCAGAAGCATTCCAGCATACCAATGGAGGGAGCCCGTTCAAGATGACATTTTGGAAGATCAGCTTGATGAAATTGACCCTCATTTCCGCGTTGCTCGTATTGTGCGTCTCCGCAATGGCGCAGCAGACGGGCAGAGTTGCCGACTGTTCAACGTTGAGCTACAAACGGCACAAGAGTGCGTGGTTGTGCGGTAAAGCGATCGTTTGTTCAGGCGACATTTGCGGTCGGCCTTCCACTTACGATTTTGACGGCGCTTTCGATGTCGTCCTACGCGACAATCAAGGAAAAGAACTGGAAACCAAATCCCTTTCCTACGAAAAGCCAACTTTCTGTTTTGATGGGCACGGGGACGGTGATTATCAGCTCGCTTTCGTGCTGTACAAGAATGGTGTTCCCGAAGCTGCGCGGGTATTTCCGACAAAGTATAGGCACAACGCCGAAAAGCTAAACGACGTGATCTACATGATTGAGGCAACCTGCCCGAAAGCTCGGCAGTGACTCACGATAAATGGCGTTTGGGAGTCAACCCCGATCCTCACATAAGCAAATTGGCAACATAAGCCGCCTTATGTGGTCAACAACATAAGACTGCTAGTGACGATGATGGATTACCGTTTCTTGTGGCGTTCAGATGACCTGGCCACCCGCCGACCGGAGAGATAGGCACAGTGGAAATTGAATCGCATTGGACAGCCACGCGACGAGAGCGCGCCACTACGAACACCCATGTCTTTGCAAGACATGGGGCACCCTCACAGAGTACTGTGGAGGATCACTAAGACATGGGCCACCCGCCTAAGGGTTTCAGGGTGGGCTGCCTGACGCGGAGATTTGTGGATTCCCACTCATGCGCGTTCGCGCATGAATGGGGCACCCCGGCGTATGAGAGTTGCGAGTTCGTCAATGAGTGCTCGACAATTCAATTTCAATCGCCTGTTTAACGGAGGTCGAGCGTGAACACCGAACGGCCGGCCCAGGAAAAAATCACGTGGTATCGCAGCCCTGTCACTCGCCAACAGCTTCAGGCGCTGAATGAACGCAGCGATTTCAAGGGATTTCTTCAAACCGGTGGTTTTCTTGCCTTGCTGACTCTCACGGGTTCGGCTGCGCTTTTCTCTGTTGGTCGTTTCGCGTGGCCGCTTGTGGTGCTGCTATTTTTTGTCCACGGAACCTGCTGGAGATTTCTTCTCCACGGTTTCCATGAGCTGCTTCACAAGACCGTCTTCGAAAAGAAACACGCCAATCACTTTTTTGCGTATCTATTCGGCTTCCTGGGCTGGATGCATCCGCACCAGTTCTGGGCAAGCCATACTGAACACCATAAATACACTCTTCACGCGCCGGACGATCTGGAAGTTGTCTTACCAGTCAGCCTCAGACTGGATAAATTTCTTTTGCGCTATTTTGTTGACCCGGTCGGTTTGGCTATCGTGTTCTACAGCAATCTCATGATGGCATGCGGCAAACCGCTTCGCCCGTGGCATAAGACTCTCTTCGCTCATGCAGATTCTGCAGAGCGGCGGAGGTGGGTGATTTGGTCGCGCTTCCTGCTCGCGGGACACGGGACTATTGTTATCGTGTCGGTGATCATGCACTGGTGGTTTCTTCCCGTTGTAACCACGTTCGCCCCGTTCTATGCGGGATGGCTCTGCTTTATCTGCAATAACCTCCAGCACGCTGGTCTTCAGGATGATGTCGGAGATTTCCGCTTATGCTGTCGCACTGTCACCCTCAATCCATTTCTGACGTTCCTATACTGGCACATGAACTATCACACTGAGCATCATATGTATGCGGC
>DASZAG010000186.1:0-11575 GCA_035945555.1 Acidobacteriaceae bacterium | reverse complement strand
CCGGATTATTTCCTCGATTCTGAATAGCTTCCCAGCACCGGTACCTGTTCCACGATCTCAATATTGAAGCCTTGCAGCGCCGGAACGTGTGTCGGAGTGTTCGACAGCAGCCGGATCTTGTGAATCCCCAAGTCTGCCAATATCTGCCCTCCGAGTCCCACCTGTCGCAGAATGCGCTGGTGATGCCGGTCGTCCTTTTCGCCCCCTAATCGGGCTTCGCGATGGAAGACAATCCGGTGTGGCTCAACTGTGCGATCAATATCGAATCCCCGGCTGGTATTGTGCAAATACACCACTGCCCCGCGCCCCGCTTCGGCAACCTTCCGCAGAGACTCCTGCACGATGCGGTGACAGTCACAGATTGACGCGCCGAAGATGTCTCCCGCCAGGCAATGCGAATGTACGCGCACCAGGACCGGCTCATCGCCCGCCGCCACATCGCCCTTTACCAGCGCGAGGTGACTCTCTCCGCCGTTGACTTCACTCTCATAGGCAATGGCACGGAACTCCCCATACGGCGTGGGCAGCACGCTCTCCGCTACCCGGAAAATATACCGCTCATGTTGCAGCCGGTAACGGATGAGTTCCGCCACTGTCAGCATCTTCAGCTTGTGTTCGGCGCAGAATCGCTTGAGGTCCGGCACGCGGGCCATGGTGCCGTCGTCGTTCATGATTTCGCAAATCACGCCTGCGGGAACCAGCCCCGCCATCCGCGCCAGGTCAACCGAAGCCTCCGTCTGCCCGGCGCGCACCAGTACCCCTCCACGGCGGGCCCGCAACGGGAAAACATGGCCCGGCCGAGCCAGGTCGTGTGCCGTCGATCCGCTGTCAATCGCCACTTTGATCGTGTGTGCCCGGTCGTGAGCGGAAATACCGGTCGTCACCCCCTCGCGTGCTTCAATCGTCTCAGTAAACGCGGTGCCAAAGCGCGATGAATTCTGCTGGGTCATGGGGCCTAGCCGCAGATAATCCGCCCGCTCCTCGGTCAGAGTCAGGCAGACGAGCCCGCGACCGTACCGTGCCATAAAGTTGATGGCCTCTGGCGTGACAAATTCGGCGGCAAGTGTCAGGTCGCCTTCGTTCTCACGGTCCTCATCGTCCACCACGACGATCATGCGTCCGGAGCGAAACTCCTCCAGGGCGCCGGGAACATCTGTGAATGCGCAGTCTTGCATGGCTATATTCTCCCACTTTGCGGCGTGTGGCGAGCCGCGGCCCTCGCGCGGGCCGAAAAATACCTCTTTCCATCGGTAATATGCCCGGCGTAAAATCCCGCCCGGACTAGATTTTTGTTCCCTCTAAGGAGCTTGTTATGGTCCGATATCTGGCTGTTCTTCCTGGAATCGCGTTACTCGGCCTCGCCGCGTTCTTACCGCAAAGCTCCGCTCCGGCAACGCCCGCGGCATTCAGCGTCCCGCCGGACATCGCCTCTCAAACCAACCCGATCCACCCCACGCCCGCAGGCTTGGCCCGGGCGCGCACAATCTACGGATACGACTGCGCTGTGTGCCATGGCAAAGCCGGTGCAGGCGACGGCGACCTCGCCTCGACGATGAAGGCGAAAATGAAGGACTACCGCGACCCCACCGCTCTGAAGGGCATGACCGATGGGGAACTGTTCTACATCATTCAAAAGGGCAAGGGCGAGATGAGCGGCGAAGGCGACCGCGCAAAGCCAGAGGACGTTTGGAATATGGTTACTCTGGTCCGGTCATTCAGCAAGAAAAGTTGAGCGTCGGAATCTCGGCGGTCATCTGAAGACGTGATGGATCCCTTTATGAATATCTGGCCAGAATTCTGCCGCTCCGTTGTAAAGAGCCGTGTTTCCCAAGTCGAGCGCGATGCGGCTCATGGTGTGGCTCACGCCGACTTCGCTCGCCGGGTAGTAGAGGTTCGATAAGCCTGCGGCGATAGCCGTTCCAGAAAGCGCGGACGAATAAAAAACGTTGCGACCTGAGTCGTCATACGTAACGAAGACCCTGGAGATTGCATAGAACGTGCGCTTCCCGAAGGAGCCTTTTCCCAGTCGAAAATAGCGCGGATCCTGATGAAGGGCGACTGTCAGAACGTAGTCGCCGATAAAGCTCGAAATGTTGGAATCCAACTCGAGCGAGCCAAAACATTTTCCGTACCCGATCCAGCCCATGCCGTAGCCGCAGAAGCCGTCCCTCGATGAATATTCCAGCGTCCCCGCCTCAATCGCTTGCGCGCTCAGC
This sequence comes from Acidobacteriaceae bacterium, assembly GCA_035945555.1. Classification (GTDB taxonomy): domain Bacteria; phylum Acidobacteriota; class Terriglobia; order Terriglobales; family Acidobacteriaceae; genus Silvibacterium. The sequence goes on along the minus strand of DASZAG010000186.1, from coordinate 9,359 downwards.
CCTAGCGGGTCATAAGCCGACTGGGCCCACTCATCGAATTTTTCCTTTGGAGACAGTGGCTTGTAATTACTTCCATAGTTCACCTTGAATGCTGGAACCACCCAGAAGATATGCCCCGGCGAGCCGGTGGTGGCCGAGGGGCTGTAGGTCTGGTCCTTTTTGGTTTGGGATGGATGTTGCTGACTTCCGGTCTGAACCACGCCGCCCGCTGACGCCGAGCCTTGCGGAATTGGCGCTTCAGGCAGGGAAGAGGCGACAAGCTTTTGCGCAAAGCAGTTCCCGACAACCGGGCTTAAAGTAAAGAAGATAAAGACGGTAGCAATTACGAGCCTTCGATTCAAGCTGCCTCGATCGGGAAGTAGTCCAATTACTTGGACGCGCCGCGAGTGCAATGCGCAACAGCCATCCGACAAATAATTATGAGAAAAGAATTGCTGTTGAGTTAATTCAGGTGCGATTGCTCTACGCCCGCTTCAACTCCTGAATCCGGTCGCCCATTCGCACACTTACCACCTTCGACACGCCCGGCTCCTGCATGGTCACACCGTAGATCATATCGCCGGCGGTCATCATGCGCTTTGAGTGAGTCACAATTACGCACTGCGTAGCGGTCGACATTTCGCGCAGCATCTCCGCCAGCCGCCCCACGTTCGTTTCGTCCAGCGGAGCATCCACTTCGTCCAGCACGCAGAACGGGCTCGGCTGATATTGGAAGATTCCCATCAGCAGTGAGAGCGCAGTCAGCGCTTTTTCGCCGCCAGACAGCAGCAGAACATTCTGCAGCTTTTTGCCCGGAGGCTGCGCCACGATATCGATACCGCTGTCCACCGCGTTCTCCTCGTCGGTAAGCCGCATGAACGCCTGCCCCCCGCCGAACAGCCGTCCGAAGGTCACGCTGAAGTTCTCATTGATTCTCGCAAACGCCTCGTCGAACTTCGTCCGCGAAATCTGATCGATTTCCTTGATGGTCGCCTGCGTGTTCTCAATCGAATCCAGCAGGTCCTTGCGCTGCGTCTCCAGGAACTCGTGCCGCTGCGCCGTCTCCTTGTACTCCTCCAGCGCCATCATGTTCACCGGACCCATCGCTTCCAGCTTTTGCTTGAGGCCTCGGCACGCTTCATCTTCCGTTGACAGAGCCTCGCCCTCAATCCGCGCAATCTCGGCATCTTCGCGCAGCGTGATCGCCTCCAGGCTCAGATCGTTGATGCAGGTCTCTTCCAAATGCGTCAACTCCGCAGCCAGGGTAGCCCCGCGGGAGCTACGCTCACTTCGCGCTTCGCGCAGAGCGTCTGTTTCCATCCGAAGCGTTTTGAGCTGAGCTTCCATCTCGGCAAGCTGAATCCTGAGCGTCGCCGCTTCTTCGGTCAGCCGCGCCACTTCGTTTAAAGCTTCTTCGCGAGTCTTTACCAACCGCTCGCGGTCTGCTGCCAGTTGCTCGTTTTCTCGTGCTCGCTGCTGCTGCTCCGCACCAGCCGCCGCAAGCTGCTGCTCGATTTGCGCCACGCGCTGGTTCAACTCCGCAAACATGCGGTCGATGCGCGCAAATGCCTGCTCCGCTCCGCGACGCCGCTCTTCCAGCCCGGCCAGTTCCGCTGATACAGCCGCTGCCGCCGCCTGCGCTTCTTCGCGAGCCAACCGCAGTCCGTCCACGGAGCGCTGCAATTCCTCAATCGCGGCCTCGGCCTGCTGATGCTGCTCCTCAATCCGCGCGGCCTCTTCGTTCTTCTGCTCGATAAACGTCTGCTTCGCTGCGCGAGCGTCCCTGTTGCGCTCGTTTTGCAGCGTCCATTCCTGCAACCGCCGGTCAAGACGCTGAACTTCGGAGTCCATCTGCCGCAATGCCGCCGACTGGTTGGCGCTTTCGCGCTCCGCTGTGCGCAGCTCTTCGCTCTTTGCATCGAGGAGCCGATTCACTTCCGCAAGTTCCTTCGTCAGAGTCGCCGCCGCAATCTCGGCCTGTCCCAGCGCACGCTCCACTGCGTCGAGTTTTTGCTGGGTGTCGCGCAATTCTCGCTTCAGCGCCAGCGGGCCTTCAGCGCGAGGCTTGCCGCCGGTTACGGTAACGTTGTGGAAGCACTCGCCAGATGGGGCCAGGAAGAACGCCTCGGGGTTTTCCAGCGCCAGCGATCGCGCTGTGTCTGAGGTTTCCGTCACGTATCCGTCGCGCAGCTTCGGCAAAATCACCTCGAGCGATCGGCCAAAGCCATCCAGCACGCGCACGCAATCCTTCAGCCGAACCACACCCTGCTTCTGTTCGTGACCGGGCCCAATCCCGTCCGCCGCAAATGAAAACTTAGCCTGCGCATCTTCCGGATGCACCAGGAACGTTGCGCGTCCATCGACGCCGGTCTTCAACAGCCGCATGCCTTCGTCGGCGGCATCCCAGCTCTTCACCACGATGTAATTCAGCTCGTCGCGTAAAAATTCATCGACCACGCTCTCATACTGGCCGTTGACTTCAAGAAAATCCGCCAGCGTACCCACGGGCTTCAATCCACCACCCAGAGAGTTCGCCTGGAACAGCTTCCGCACCGTGTCTGTGGAGTAGCTGTGTTCGCGAATCAGCGCTTCCAGCGAGTCGCGCCTTCCCGAAAGGGTCGCCCGCTCCGCACGCAGCCCGTCGCCGCGACTCTTGGCTTCAGCCTCCGCCGTGCGCTTGGTTGCGATCTCAGCGCGCATTGCGGCAATCTCACCTTCCAGCCGCTTCAAGGTTTCGGTCACGGACTCAAACTTCAACCCTACCTGTCCACGCTCGGCTCCCAGAGCCTCCAGGTCGCCCTTCGCCGAAGCCATTTCTGTTGCGAGTCGGTCTGCGTCGCGCTCTAAAGCAGCGAGGGACTCTTCACCCTGCGCGGCCTGGTTCCGGATCTGACCCAGTTGCGACAAAAGCTGCATCGCCTGCCGTCTTCCGGACTCCGCACGTTGTTCCGCCGCGGCGACTGCCGCTGCAGCATCGCGGGCCTGCGACTGCCGCGCCTGCGCCTGCTCGCGAAAGCTCGCTGCCTCAGACGCTGCCGTCTCCAGAAATGCCTTTTGCGATTCGCGCTCCGCCGTCAGACTTCCAAGGTGCGTCCGCGCCTGATCGAGTTCCGCCGCACCCGCCGCCGCACGCGCTTCGAGTTCCGCAATTCGCTCTTGATTCGCCGTCTGTCGGGTCGCCGCGCGCTCCAGTTCAACTGCCGACTGGTTTGCCCGCGTCTGCGCTTCCTTCGCGCCGCTGTCGAGTTCATAACCACGCGCGCGTCCGGTGTTGTGCTTCTCGTCCAGATTCTCAATCGCGGCGCTGTGCTCATCAATTTGCGCGGTCTGCGCGGCAATCTCAGCGGCGACCGCTGCCTGCTCCGTGTCCATGTGAGCAATCTTGCTTGCCAGCACAACCTTCAGGCGCCCGCGCATCTCGTCGCGAAGCGCGCCGTAGCGCTCGGCTTTGGCCGCTTGACGCTTCAGGGACCCCATTTGCCGCGTTACTTCCTCAAAAATATCGTTCACGCGCGACAAGTTCTGCTTTGACTGCTCCAGCCGCAATTCGGCCAGGCGCTTCTTCGTCTTGAAGCGAGTAATCCCCGCCGCCTCTTCGATAATGGCGCGGCGGTCATGCGGCTTCGAACTCAGAAGTTGCCCAATGCGCTCCTGACCGATGATCGCGTAGGACTCCGGCCCGAGCCCCGTGCCCATGAAGATGTCCTGAATATCGCGAAGGCGGCACAGCTTTCCATTCAGCAAATACTCGCTGTCCCCCGTCCGGAACAGCCGCCGAGTGACAATCATTTCACCTTGCTGCGGTGTCTTCGTAAACTTCCGCCGACGAATCTTCAGCACCACGGCATTTTCGGGTGCATTTTCTGCGGCGCCCTCTGCCGGCGCGGGCAGGGAAGCCTGTTGTGTTGCCGCGCCCTCTTCCTCAATCACCTGACCCGGTTGTGCCTCGGCAATAATTTCTTCTGCCTCTGCGGCTCGCTCCGCCCGCAGCTTTTCCTCATCCCAGTCTTCGCCCGCCTCGTCCTCGATCACCACTTCCGGTTCCGCCAGCAACGGTCCAGCGTAAGCATCTGGATCAATCAGCGTGATCGATACTTCAGCCATTCCCAGCGGCTTGCGATCGCGGGTCCCGGCAAAAATCACGTCCTCCATCTTGCCGCCGCGCAGTGACTTGGCGCTCTGTTCGCCCAACACCCAGCTCACCGCATCCAGAATGTTTGACTTGCCGCATCCGTTCGGCCCGACAATTACCGCCACGCCCTCGCCCGGAAGCGCGACGTCGGTCCGGTCACAAAACGACTTGAACCCCAGAATCTGAATCTTCTTGAGCTTCAACATGAAAAGCCACTCCTTTGGGACGGGGGTCAGTTAGAGAAAACTCTAGTCGCCGAACCATCCAGAATCAACACACCCACCCCAACATCTTGTGGATAAGCCGTCCATAATTCAACTTACAGTACTGGACGAGCAGAATCCGTCTCAATTACAGGCAGGGATCGAATGGAGTGAAAAGAAGGAAGGGAGAAACCGCCAGCTTTCAGGCTAGTCCTGCTCCCAAACATAGGCAAGGGGATAGGATCAACAGGGAATCCGACTTGCCACTCCACGTGGCGCGCCTATTCAGGCCATACCGTCGTCGAGGGTTTCCGGGTTGCGGTTCCAGAACGCCGCAAGGAATGCGTCGCGAACAAAAGCCCTGACCCCAAGATTGCGAGGCAAATAGTTCCCCTTCGCCAGCATCCTGGCAAGCAATCTTGTGGCAGTCAGCCGACGTCCGCACGCACGGTGAAGCTGCGCACGCTCGGCGCACAAGCTGCGGGAGCGTTCCACCTGGCCACCATAGTCGTGAAATGTTCCGCGCGCTGATTCTTCACAGAATGACGCTGCGTAGAGGATGAACCTGGCCAATCCTGCAAAGTTCTGGGCGCCGCGCTCGAGTCCGGATGGATCTGGCGGCACGCGCGTAAAACCAATGGGCCGCTGCCGAAACGTGGCGTTATTACTGTGCCAGCGGTAAAAGGAGAGCTCATCAGGCAGCAATACAACCTTGCCACACGACAAGGCGGCAGCCGTGGCCCATATATCGTGAGCGCACCATGGGGAGAGCGCCTCACTGTATGGCGGCACATGCACATTGTTCAAAATCGTCCGCCTCAATACCATTGAAAATCCCAGTAACTCCCAGCGGTGCGCGGCGAAATCGTCGCAACCTCTCCACACGCGTGCACGATGATCGGGACGCCTCAAATGGCCACGCAAAGGCCGCGAAGAGAATACTGCTGCAGAATGGCTGACGAGCGCGACGCCGGGATCGCGCATTACCTCCGCGCACGCTTCCAGTTTCGATTCCTTCCAAACATCGTCCTGATCGCAGAACGCTACCAGATCGCCGGCGCACCGGCTGAGGGCATTCAGGAAGTTAAAGCCGGGGCCCAGCCGTTTTTCGTTGCGGTAAATCCGAATAGGAAAAGGAGCGCTCGCTGCGAACTTGAGCAGGATCTCAACGGTGCAATCGGAAGAACCGTCGTCGCACACGACCAGTTCAAAAGGCAGCAGCGTCTGTCGCGCCAGGCTGTCCAACTGCTCCTGTAGAAACTGCTCGCCGTTATATGTGGCCATCGCCACCGAGATTGTCGTCTGGCTCACCCTGTGACTATACGGGCTTCTGTGGCTTTCCGACGCATAGATCCTGTATGTGCTGTGTCCGCCACGCCCGCACACGGAGTGAAAGACGAGATGGTCGCCACGATCATCTACTCGGATGGCATCACCAAAACTCAAGCCGAACAAGGCAAGCATCCGAGGGAAGTCCAGCTAAGGCTTTATCGTCGGTCGCATGAGCACCTCGCTCACAAATGACTGCGGAGCCTGCGTTACCAGCATCGCCACAACGCTGGCTACATCGTCCGGCTGAAGTCTTTTCCCCGGGTCTTTCCCGCTGCTTACGTTGAAACCTGTGTTCACGGAGCCTGGAGCCACTGCCGAGACGCGTATTCCATACTCCCGCAACTCTTCTGCCACTGAGTAGGTCAAACCATTCAGGCCCCACTTTGACGCCGCATACGCCGCGCCGTTCTTTAGCGGATTATGCCCCGCCAGTGAGGAGATGTTCACGATATGGCCGCCCAACCCGCGATCACGTCCCGCGATCATCAAAGGTGCAAACGCCCGAATCATCAGGTATGCACCCTTCAGGTTCGTCCCCATCACCACATCCCAGTCCGCCGTTGCCGTCTCATGCAGTGGACTCCCGATCCGCCCCACGCCGGCGTTATTCACCAGGACATCGCATCGCCCATGCCGCTCCTTCACTCCAGCGGCAAAGCGGGTCACCGCACCCTCGTCAAGCAGGTCAAACGCCGCAACCTCGGCCCGGCCGCCAGCCTGTTCAATCTCATGCGCCATCTGTTTCAGTCGGGCCTCATCGCGGGCCGTCAAAACCACCGTCGCGCCCATCGTGGCGAGCCGTTTGCCAATGGCCGCGCCTATGCCGCGTCCTGCGCCCGTCACTACGGCCACCTGTCCCTTGAGGTTATCCATGCATCCTCCGTAATTTGCAATAAAAATTATGATGACCCATTGCACTGCCCGGTCAATGATTTGCCCGTAAGCCGCATCACACGTTTGCAGAGCTTCGTTTCGCCTTCCGGGAGACGCAGCCCCCATTTTGGGATGAGTTTCAACGGACGCTTGTCACAATCGGCTGGTGCTTTCTATAATCCTGCCATCGCGCGGCAATCGCCGTTGACTCAATCGTTTTTCCCGGAATCTTTCCAGCGGTTCGATGCTCCGGCAGTCGCGTGCCAAGTTTTCTGCATTAGGATTTTTCTTAGGAGCGTTGAATGAAGAAGGTCGTTTTAGCTTCCATGCTGGCTGTTGCCACCCTGGTTCCCGCAGTTGTTCCCGCCATTCCGGCGTGCGCGCAGGAATCGCAGTCGGGCCAGTCTCTCACCATCAAGGACCCTGCCGAATACAACGCTTATACCAACGCTATCGGCCAGTCCACTCCCGCCGCAAAGGCCGCCGCCATTGAGGAGTTTCTCCAGCAGTATCCCAACTCCGTTGTTAAGACGCAAATGCTTGAACAGTTGGTTCTTGCTTATCAGGGAACAAACGACATGTCCAAAGTCTTTGACGCGTCTAAGCGGCTCCTTCAGGTCGATCCCAACAACCTCCGGGCCCTCACGCTCGTCGTTTACGTGGAAAAGTCACAGGCCAACGGCGATCAGGCCAAGCTTGACGACGCCGCTACGCTTGCCAAGCATGGGCTGAGTGCCACCAAGCCATCCGACATGAGTCAGGATGACTTTGACAAGTTAAAGGCAGTCGCGACACCCATTTTCTATGACGCGATTGGCGCCGACGATCTCGCCAAAAAGGACTATCAGGCTGAAATCAGCGACATCACCACGGAACTCAAGGCCGAGCAGCCGGCGCAGACTACAGCGCAGCCTAGCCTCGCCGATACCTACTACCTCGGCACCGCCTACGTTCAGTTGAACTCCAAGGATCCCAGCGATCTTAAGAACGGCATCTGGTTCCTGGCTCGCGCCGCGCAGTACCTGCCTGACCCCTACAAGACGCAGGCTGAGAAGGCCGCCGAGTATTGGTACAGCAAATTCCACGGCGGAATGGACGGCTTCGATCAGATCAAGCAGTTGGCGCACGACAACGTCTTCCCGCCAGCTACTTACAACCCGACTCCAGCACCGCCGCCGCCATCACCGCAGGACCTCGCGCATCAGGCGGTCACCAGCACTCCCGACCTCAAGACGCTTGCTCTGACTGACAAGGAATTCATCCTTGCCAACGGTAACCAGGCAGACGCACAAGCCGTGTGGGCTGTTCTGAACGGAGTGACTGCCGAAGTTCCCGGACAGGTCATTGCGGCAACCCCTGATTCCGTGCAGTTGGCCGTCTCCGACGATGCCAAGAACTCGCAGAAGGCTGACTTCACCATCAACATGAAGAAGCCGCTCAAGGATGTGCCTGCCGTGGGAACGACCGTAACCTATATCGCAACGTTCTCTTCCTACACGCAGAACCCGCCCATGATCATCATGAATGACGGCGAGGTCAAGCCGGCTCCGCGCCCAGTTCACCACACCACTCGCCGCCGCACCCGCAGCACCGGCGGGCGCTAACCAGCTTCGCTCCACGCCAAAGGGCAGCCTTTACGGGCTGCCCTTTGCTGTTGGTGTTAAATTGAAACAGCCATGACTAATTTCCGTTCCGGATGGCTCCTCCCCGCGCTGGCGCTCGCAGCAGTGCTGCCCGTTGTGGCCCAGCAGCCGCGCCAGGACGAGGTCGCCACGGCCGCGCACATCTACGGCTACAACCTCGCGGAAGGGAACTGGATCTATTCGCCCGCTTCTTGTGAAGTCATGCCGGGCGTTGTTCTGTTCCACTATCATCGCGCTTATTCCGACGGAGCAGAATCCAACTTCACTGCTCTCGTTCCGCGCTCCATGGGACACGTTCGCATTGTTCCCGTGCTCTATCACGGAGCTACTCCGTTCGTGCCCGCTCCCAGGAACCCGCGCAACTTCACGCTATTTAATAGCCTCGCCGATACCGCCGACATTTCTGGTCCGAATGCAGAAAAGCACTGGCTCGAACTCGCTTCCTGCTACGCCGAAATGACCGGCGGCAATGACTTCCTGTCCGCTCCCATAGCAAGCCCAGAAATCGCCGGCCAGCCTTCTCCTACAGTGGGCGTCACTATTCAAGACAGGACTGCCCGCGTCGTCTTCGCCGAGCGTGATGGCGATCACACCTATCGGGTGTGGGATCTACTGTTCAATCGCGACGGAAGAATCAAATTAGCTCAGACGCAAGAGCAATCTGTTTACGCGCCTAAGATTGCGCGGTCCACCCCCGCAGCGATTCCCGAAACTCAGCCTGCGAAGAATACAGCGGCGCAGCCAACTTCATCTCCTGCGATGAATACCGCCCGCGAAACCGCGAGCCGTCCCGTACAACTTTCAACTTCTCAGGCCGATCAGCACGCGTCGATTGAGTCCGAGCCGACTCAGCCTGCGCCCGCGTCTGCTGCAGGCGTTTCGCCGAGCCCCGTAGCGAAATCGCAGAACGCCAGCGCGCAACCTTCTCAACCAGGCTGGAAGCTCATTCTGAATCCACCCCAGCCACCTTCAAAATTCATCCCCAACGCTCCGACTCCTTCAGGCACGACCGTCGCCAATCCACCGGCAAGCCCGCAGTAGAGACGCAATCAGCGTGAAGCAGAATTCCACACGTGCGATTTCCGCGAGAACCCTAATCCTCTGATACACTAACCTCAGTTCGGAAGTGCAATGCTTCCCGAATCCCACTTTGTGGGGACGTAGTTCAGTTGGTTAGAACGCTGCCCTGTCACGGCA
>DASZAG010000185.1:0-11882 GCA_035945555.1 Acidobacteriaceae bacterium | reverse complement strand
GCGAGGATGAGCGCGCCGCCGAGCCATGCGGCGGGCCCGAGTTTGTCTCCGAGCAGTTCTACCCCGAGGATGGAGCCTAGCGCGGGCTCGATGTTGAGGAAGACTCCGGCGCGCGATGCGGGCACGTGATGAATGCCCCAGTTCCAGAGAAAGGTTGCGGCTGAGGTGCAAAGCAGGCCACCCGCGGCGCAGGCGATCCATACCTGAGTGGAGATGCCGTGGATGGGCGGTGGGCCATCGGAGGCGAAGACCCAGATGGCAAGCATGGCGGTGCCCGAGAGGATGGTCCCGGTGGTGACGTCGATTGGCGAGTTGCGATGCATGAGATCGCGACTGATGAGGACCCATCCGAGCGCGATGAGCAGCGAGACGATAATGAGCAGGTCTCCGTAAACGGAGGGCCCGTGCGCGGTGGGGTGGCGGTGAGTGCTGCTGAGCGTGATGAGGGTGATTCCGGCGGTGGACCCGGCGAGGGCGAGCCATCCTTTGGGGTCGAGCCGCTCGTGGGTGAAGATGGTGGCTCCGAAGGCGAGGATGACGGGCATGGTTCCAACCATGAGCGCGGCGTGGCTGACGGTGGTGAGCGACAGCCCGTAGAACTGCACCATGAATTGGAGAGGAATTCCGAGGAAGGCCGCCAGCAGCAGGAGGAACCAGTCTTTGCGGCTGAAGCGCAACGGGCGCACCAGGGGGAGCAGGCCGAGGCATGCGAAGAGGAATCGATAGAGGACCATGTGGCCCACGCTGAGTTGTGTAAGGGCGATTTTGCCGAAGTAGAAGCCGGTTCCCCAGCAGGTTCCGGCGAGCGCGCAGGAGCCATAGCCGAGGACTCGCCGTCCAGGCAGGACTGGCCGTCCAGGCACACGCGCTTCGCGCAATTCAGGTGGGGGCATCGTCAATCTCTCTCCGGGCGTTAGCCGAGCGTACTCTCTTTAAAGATATCGGGCGTGATTTGAAATTGGGCAGCCGAGCCGGAGAAAATGAGCTTGATGGGAGCTTTGCGTTGGCGGGATCGTCGGCGGTGGGCGGCTGCGGCTGCGATGGCGGTTGTGCTGACGCTTGTGTGGACCGGATGGGCTGCCGAGCAGAAAGCGGAAGCGCCTCCGGCTCCGGCACTCAGGATTCCTGTCGCTCCGCTGGGATATATTGCTCCCAACCCTGCGTATCTGAGGCTGCGCTTCTCCTTCAATTCGCTGGACTTTATTGATCCCGACCATCTGCTGTTCACATTTCACAAGATGGGACTGTTGACCCGGCTTCCGGGGGACAGAGTGGATGACAACGACCAGCAAATTGAGGCAGAGGTCATCGACATCAAAACGGGAAAGGTGCAGCGCAAGGCCGACTGGCGCATGCACGACCGGCAACGCTACTTATGGGCGCTGCGGGACGGCGAGTTTCTGGTGCGTGTGCGGAACTCGTTTTTCCTGACGGATCGGTCGCTGGAGCTGCGGCGCTATCTCGACTTCACTTCGGATGTGGAGGCTGTGCAGATTTCTCCGGGGCGCGGGCTGATGCTGATGGAGGTGAGAAAGATCGTGGGGTCGAAAGAGGATGCGGATGCTAAGGCCCCGTCGCTGAGCTCAGATTCGGAAGTGCGACGGTCGCGGACGGAGATGCTGCTGCTGAAGCCGGGAGAGAAAAATGTGCTGGGGGCCGGCACGACGCTGAATCCCGGTTACATCCCGCTGCTGGGGGATGGAATTCTGGAGACAGACGAAGGCAAGAAGCCGAAGCAGTGGGCAGTAGTGAAGATTGGCCTGGACAAGACGAAGAAGGTTATTGGAGAAGTGAGATCAGAATGCGCGCCGCAACTGACGACTTTGAGCGATGATGTGGCGCTGGCGCAAGATTGTGTGGCGCATGGCGGAATGGATGTGAGCGCGCTCTCCGTTCAGGGAGGAATTTTGTGGCAGGCCCGCTGGTCTTCGAAGTACCTCTGGCCACACTTTGAGTCATCGGTGGATGGGAGCCGGTTTGCGTATGAGTCGCTGGAAATGAACCGCGACGTCGGCTCAGTGGACTACTTTGGCGAGGATGATGTGCAGTCGGAGCCGGTGGGCGTTTTTGACGCTAACACAGGCGAGCTGGTGCTGGTGGAGAGTGCCTCTCCGATTTTGAGCGCGGGGCAGAATTTTGCGCTGAGCGCCGACGGCCGGCGGTTTGCGATTCTGCGGAACGGGGCGATTGAAGTTTATGATTTGCCGGCGGTGACGGCAAAGAAGCCAGTTGAGTTGCCGGGGAAAAAGAAAAAGTAGCTGCTTCGAGTCCGCCTGTGAAATACACGATTTGCCGTAGGGGCCCGGGGATATAAATATATACAGAGACTGGAGCTGGGATGGTTTCTGAGCCTCGGATTGGCGCGCGTGAGCGGCTGGTTCTGACAACCATTATCGAGAACTACATTGCTACGGGTGAGCCGGTGGGGTCGCAGACGCTCGCCCGGCAGTTTGGGAACCAGGACGGCATGTCTGCGGCGACGATTCGCAACACGATGGCGGCGCTGGGCGACGCTGGGTTGCTGGACCAGCCACATACTTCAGCGGGGCGCATCCCTACGGCGCGGGCGTTCCGGTTCTATGTAGACCAACTGGCGGGTGCTCCGCGCGCGGCGGGGCTGACGCAGGAGCGGCGCGAACAGATAGACGACAGCTTTGCGGGAGTGGGGTCGAGCCAGCAGTTTCTGGAGCGAACCTCGCATGTGCTGGCGATGGTTTCGAGCGGAATGGGTGTGGCTCTGGCTTCGATGCGCGATGCGCAGGCGCTGGAGCATATCCACTTCTCTCGGCTGAGCACGGCACGCGTGCTGGCGGTGGTGGTGACGACGGCGGGGACGGTGCAGGACCGCGTGCTGTTGTTGGACCGCGACATGCCGGTAGCGGAGCTGGAGGCTGCGGCACGGTTCCTGAATGAGAATTTCCACGGATGGTCGATTGACCGGATTCGAACGGAGTTGGACCGACGAATTGAGCGCGAGCGGCTGGAGTACGACCGGCTGATGCGGTCAGTAAATGAGCTTTATCGAAAGGGCGCGCTGGAGAGCGAGGCTGGGCTTGGGCCGGTGATCTTTATTGAAGGTCTGGCGAACCTGCTGGGCGGTGAGCTTGACCGGGAGCGGCTGCGCACGATGCTGACGGCCCTGGAGGCGAAACAGCGGCTCATTGACCTGCTGAACGCCTATGTGGATGCGCGGCAACAATCGGTAAGGGTTGTAGTTGGGCTGGAAGAGGCCATTCCGGGGATGCAGAACCTGGTGCTAATTGGTTCACCTGCGCGGATAGGCGCGGAGAGCGTGGGCACTCTGGCGGTGATTGGGCCCACCCGCATCCAATATGAGGAGACGATGAACGCGGTGGCCTACATCGCGCAATTATCGAACCGGCTGTTCCAAGAGGACTAAGGGCTTGCCGGGGCTGGCATATGCGCATCGCGCGGTTGCCAATCCGGATTCGTGGCGCTCCCAACGGGGCGAAAATGACCGATACTGCGATTGATAGACTAGAAGAAGCATTCAATTTCATTATGAGCCGAAGGATTTTTGTAAACAGGAAGATGAACGAAGAGACATTGCAGGCGACCCCGGAGGGTGAGTCGCAGGATGAATCGTTGGGAACGGTTCAAGAATCAATAACTGAGGCGGAGGGGCAGGCAGAAGCCAAGGCCGTTCCGCAGGTGGATGCCGCTGAATATGAGCGGCTGAAGGCCGAGCGCGATTCGCTGCTGGACCGTCTGGCGCGTCTACAGGCCGAATTTGAGAATGCACGCAAACGCGAGGCTCGGGAGCGAGCGGAGTTCCGGGATTTTGCGGTTGCGGGCGCGATTGAGATGTTTTTGCCTGTTCTGGACAATTTTCAGCTTGCACTTAAGTCGACGGGCTCGGCAGAGCAGTTGCGCACCGGAGTGGAGTTGATCGTCAAACAGATGGAAGAGGCGCTTCGCACATTGCATGTGCAGCCGGTTGAGGCTGTAGGCGCAGTGTTTGATCCGCGCGTGCATGAAGCTATTGAGATGGTGGAGCAGCCAGATGTGCCTGACCACCAAGTAATTGATGAAGTGCGGCGCGGGTATCGGATTAAAGACCGGCTGCTGCGTCCGGCGATGGTGCGCGTCGCCAGCAATCCGCAACAGAAGGAAGCATGAGTACAACCTCCAACGTGACGAAAGCAGACTATTACGAAGTTTTGACTGTTAGCCGCACGGCGTCCGACCAGGAGCTGAAGGCGGCGTACCGCAAGCTTGCGATGCAGTATCACCCGGACCGTAACCCTGGCGATCACCACGCGGAAGAGAAGTTCAAGCAGTGCAGCGAGGCATACCAGGTGCTGAGCGACCCGGACAAGCGCGCGGCATACGACCGCTACGGACACGCTGGAGTATCCGGAGCAGCGCAGCAGGGCAACCCCTTTGTTGATTTCCAGGACCTGGGCGATATATTCGGCGACCTGTTCGGCTTCAACATGGGCGGGAACGGCCGAAAGCAAACGCGTACGCAGAAGGGCCGGGATCTGCGCTACGACCAGACCATCGAGTTTGAAGAAGCAGTCTTCGGCAAAGAGACGGAAGTCACGATTCGCCGCATGGACCAATGCACTGACTGCCTCGGAACGGGTACTGCAAACGGCCGCGGCCCTTCGACATGCCAGCAGTGCCATGGGCGAGGGCAGGTGCGCTACCAGCAGGGCTTCTTCTCAATTGCGAAGACCTGCAATGCCTGCGGGGGAACTGGTGCGGTGATCTCTGACCCCTGCAAAGGCTGCCGCGGCGATGGACGCCTGGAGCGCGAGCACACGATTCAGGTAAAGATTCCGGCGGGAGTGGAGGACGGTACGCGCATCCGCTATTCGGGTGAAGGCGATAGGGGCCGCCAGGGCGGGCCTTCGGGCGACCTTTACATCGTGCTGACGGTGAAGCCGCACAAGTTCTTTGAGCGCGACGGACACGACCTGCACTGCCAGATTCCGATTTCGTTTGTACAGGCGGCACTCGGTGCGGAGATCACCATTCCGACGCTCGAGGGCGACGCGGTGCTCAAGGTTCCCGAGGGAACGCAGAGCGGCCGAGAGTTCTGCATGCGGAGCAAGGGTGTGCCCTATCTAAATGAGCACGGACGGGGCGACCTGATTACGCAGGTCGTGGTGCAGACACCGAAGAAGCTGACGAAGGTCCAGAAGGAGCTCTTGCGCCAGCTCAGCGAAACGCTGGAAGTGGAGAACACGCCGACTCCGCGTGGACTGTTCGACAAGGTCAAAGAGATATTTTCGTAAAGACAGCGAAAGTTAGATAAAAAGGGCGCGGCGATGTTCGCGCCCTTTTTATTGGCTGCACAGTTGTTGTTCCGCCTATTCCAACATTGACGCAATTATCGCGAGAGCGCTGATGGCGGCTGTTTCGGCACGGAGGATGCGAGGACCCAGGCTCACGGGCTTCCACCCCTCGTCATCGAAGAGTGCTTCTTCTTCAGGCGCCCATCCGCCTTCGGGGCCGCTGGCCAGGCGGATCTCGGGAGACTCGTCCTTGGCTTCCTTGAGAGAACTGCCAAGTGCGTCACGAAGGGTCGTGGTCCGCTCCTGCTCAGCCAAGAGCAACTTGAGGGCGACGCCTTCGCGGGTGGCGACGCTTTTGAGCGGAAGGGCGTCTTCGACAATGGGAACGTCAGAGCGGCGCGATTGCTTCGCTGACTCCAGCGCGATGCGACGCCAACGCTCAGCTCGATTGGCGGCAGCCTGCGCCAGATGAGTTTCAGTGCGGCGCGTAATGACGGGGATGATGCGCGCGATTCCCAGCTCTGTGGCCTTTTCAATCGCCCACTCCATACGGTCGAACTTGAAGACGGCGAGCAGCAGGGTGACGGGGAGCGCGGGATCGGAGGCGACCTCTGCGATGAGATTGAAGCGGACGCTATCGGGGTCGACCGCGGCGATGGCGGCGTGGAAGACGTGGTCCCCAGCTACGATGTCGAACTCCATTCCAAGCTTTGCGCGGAGCACGCGCGAGAGGTGCGCGGCCTGCTCGCCCGTAACGGATGCGGTTGCTTCGTCCCATGTGTCGGCAATCCAGCGGCGTCGTGTCATGGTGAATATTGTCTCGCATGAGATGGGATGCCGCGAAAACACTAAGGGGAACGCTTCTTGCGTTCCCCTTTGGTGTTGCCTTACTGCTTGATACTTACTTCTTTTTCGCGGCCTTCTTTGCAGGTTTCTTAGCCGCTTTCTTGGCTGCCTTTTTCGTTGCCATAGTTTTCTATTCTCCCTTTCACTGCAATTGAAATGTTGCAGTTAGCAAAATGTATAGAAGCATGCAAAAAGAGTGTCAAGAAAAAAATTGCATTTCGCTGATTTTTTTTTCGAGGCTGGACGCTCTTTCTCCCTCTCGTTCTGTTGCGTTTTCGCTCAGACGAGATGAAGATGCTTCACGATTGCGATGAAGATTCCGGTGATCGAGTCGTGCCACGCATGCGCGATCATGCCGGCGCGAAGGCTACGACGACGAATGGCAAGCATGCAAAAGAGCGCGCCATACACGGCGATCGTGATCATTGCACCTATGCCTTCGTATCCGTGCGCTGCACCGAAAAGCAGTGATGACGCGATGACACCGATCAACACGTTGCCGCTGATAGAGCTGAACTGCTGCAGCAGATAACCACGAAATACGAACTCCTCGACGATGCCGGCGGTGCAACAGAGGAGAATCCAGACAAGCACCTGGACGAACGTTGCGGGACCAAGATTGAGGACGGTTTTCTTCGCATGGCTGACGTGGGTGAAGTAGAGCACGAGGCCGATGGCCGCGAGGATCATCATGGCGACGATCCAGAAAGCGAGCGCGATGCCGAAGTCCCGGAACCATTCTCTGACTCCGCTGCGACGGGTCCCGAGGACTTCGCGGATGGGCGTGCGACGGATTCGAATGCCCCACCACGCAATGAGCGCGAGCACCCACTCCCAGGCGATGGTGATGGCATAACGCTCAATGTGATGTCCGGCGAGGCCGCCGGTTTTCGATTTGATTGTGCTTAGCGTGGAGACACCCAGAATGATGATCACGAGGATTGCTGTGTGCCACCAGGGCGCGATTGGCTGGGTTCGGGCGGGCCAGTCGACTACGGCGGATGGCGCTTCGGTGGTGTTCTCTGATAGGTTCATGAGTTCGCGATTTTAAGTTTAGTAGCGTGGCGGGACCGCTGCGCATCGAATTTTACAGGAGCAGGTAGCTATGGAAGAGATTGTGATTGTTGCGGCGGCGCGAACGCCGGTGGGGAAATTCCAGGGGACGCTGAGCGGATTTTCTGCCACGCAGCTGGGCTCCATTGCAGTGCGCGAGGTAGTGAAGCGCGCCAAGCTGGACCCTGCGCAGGTAGACGAGTGCATTATGGGCAATGTTGTTTCAGCGGGGCTGGGGCAGAATCCGGCGCGGCAGGCTGCGCTGTATGGAGGGTTGCCACCGGAGGTGAGCGCGCTGACGATCAATAAGGTTTGCGGATCGGGACTGAAGGCAATCGCGCTGGCGGCACAGGCGATTGAAACTGGCAACTCGCAAATTGTAGTGGCCGGAGG
Source organism: Acidobacteriaceae bacterium (assembly GCA_035945555.1). Lineage (GTDB taxonomy): Bacteria > Acidobacteriota > Terriglobia > Terriglobales > Acidobacteriaceae > Silvibacterium. The sequence goes on along the minus strand of DASZAG010000185.1, from coordinate 4,326 downwards.
CATGGAGTCCATGACGAATGCGCCTTATCTGCTGCCGCAGGGGCGAAGTGGATTCCGCATGGGCAATTCCGTTGTTGTGGATTCAATGGTGCATGACGGCCTGTGGGACGCCTTCAACGACTACCACATGGGCGTGACCGGAGAGAATGTAGCGGAAAAGTACAGCATCACGCGCGAAGAGCAAGACGAGTACGCGCTGAATTCGCATCGCAAGGCTGCGGCGGCGCGGCGCGAGGGGCGATTTGCAAAGGAGATTGTTCCGGTGGAGATTCCCGCGAAGAAGAAGGGACAGGCGCCGGTGATGATGGACGCTGACGAGTCTGTGCGCGATGATGCGAGCCTAGAGGCTCTGCGCGCCCTGAAGCCAGCCTTCAAGAAAGATGGGACTGTTACGGCCGGGAATGCTCCGGGCGTGAATGACGCTGGCGCGGCTGTGGTGGTGATGGCGGCGTCGCGGGCACGAGAGCTGGGGCTGCAGCCGCTTGTGCGTATTAAGGCGCAGGCGACGAGCGGTATTGATCCCAAGTGGGTGATGATGGCTCCGGTGAGCGGCGTTCGCAAGGTGCTTGTACGGGCGGGCTGGACGATGGAGAGTGTAGACCTGTTCGAGCTCAATGAAGCGTTCAGCGTTCAGGCCATTGCGGTGGCGCGGGAGCTGGGGATTCCGCTGGAGAAGGTGAATGTGAATGGCGGCGCGGTGGCGATTGGGCATCCCATAGGCGCGAGCGGAGCCAGGGTTCTGATCACGCTGATATATGAGATGATTCGCCGCGATGTTAAGCGAGGCGTGGCCGCATTGTGTTTGGGCGGTGGGAATTCTGTCGCGATGGCGGTTGAGAGGGACTGAGTCTGGAGCGGCGCTCTGGGAGGGCCGGAACGCCGCCGTCCTGGTCATCTGTTGATGGTGAAGGTCGCCTGCAGCGGGGTGTCGACCGAGGATGGTCCGGCCAGCACGGTGTAGGTGCCGGGGATCTCGTCCATTGCGTCTTTCTGCACGTTGTAGACAGACAGGCAGAGCTGATTGAGATCGAGCGTGATGGTTTTCGATTCGCCAACCCCAAGCGGTACTCGATCGAACGCAACTAGCCGCTTGTAGTGCTCGCCAGCCGAGGCGGGTACCTCGGCGTAAACCTCGGCGATCTCGGTTCCCGCGCGCTGACCGGTGTTGCGGATGGTCAGAGTCGCGGTGCGGCCCTGCGGGTCTACTGTCAGATCCGAATACGAGTAGGTGGTGTAGGAGAGGCCGAAGCCGAACGGGTACAGCGGTTGACTGTGCTGCTCTTCAAACCATTTGTATCCCACCGCTGCACCGGCTTTGTTGTAGTCCACATCGAAGTTCGGCTTGTCTTTCATGGTGGAGATCATCTTCTTGCCATCTTTGATGTAGGGGAAGTGATGCGCTACTTCGTTCAAGTTGATCCCGTTCACTTCCGGATACGGCAGTTGCGAGTCGCTCTTTGCAAACGTCGCGGGAAGCTTAGCCGAGAAGTTTACGTCGCCGAACAGCAGCTTTGCGAGCGCCTGCGCCCCTCCGATTCCCGGGTACCAGGCCTCTACGATTCCCTGCACCTCATCAGCCCACGGCATGGTGACCGGGCCTCCGGTTTCCAGCACAACAATGGTGTGCGGATTCGCCTTTGCCACCGCGTCTACGAGCGCGTCCTGGTTATCGGGCAACGAGAGTGTCGGGCGGTCCATGCCCTCGTGCATCGGCTGGTTGACGAAGACGATGGCAACGTCGGCTGTCTTGGCGAAGTCAGCAGCGGAGGCGTTGTCGGTACCGGGATTGAACGCGACCTTCGCGTTGGGTGCGTGCTTGCGAATGTACTTAAGAGGCGATGACGGGAAGTAGACCGATTCGCCCCAGTTCGCGCCGCCGGGGTGGGGGTCGATCACGTTGCCACCCGGCGCATCTACCTGCGCTGAGCCGCCGCCGGAGAGAAGGCCCACGTCAGCGTGCGAACCGATCAGGGCAATGGAGTGGACGGAGCCAGCATTGAGTGGCAGGATGCCGCCTTCGTTTTTGAGCAGCACGATGCTTTGCAAGGCGATGTGCTCGGCGTCATGGCGGCCCTTGAATGGGTTGACGACGGAGCGCGGGTCGACGGGATAGTCAACCACTCCTGCAGCGAACATGCTGCGCAGAATGCGATGGTCCATGTCATCCAGCCGCGACATTGGGACCTGTCCTTGTTGTACGGCGTTTTTCAGTGATGGACCGAAGTACCTATCTTCGGGCATTTCCTGGTCGAGGCCGGCGAGCGCGGCTTTCACCGTGGAGTGGGTTGCGCCCCAGTCGGAAAGCACCCAGCCCTTGAATTGGAAATCCTTCTTCAGCACCTGGTTCAGGAGCCAGTCGTTTTCGCACGCATAGACCTGGTTCACGCGGTTGTAGGAGCACATGACGCCAGAAGGCTTGGCGATTCCAATTGCAATCTGGAACGCGAGCAGATCGCTTTCGCGTGCGGCGCGCTTGCCGATGTTGGCGCTGAATACGTTGCGCCCGGTTTCCTGGTCGTTGAAGGCGTAATGCTTGATGTCGCCCATGATGTGCTCAGCCTGCAGGCCCTTCATCAAATTGCCGGTCATGGTTCCGGCGAGCAGTGGGTCCTCGCCTGCGTATTCGAAGTTGCGGCCATTGCGCGGCTCACGCATGAGATCCACACCGCCGCCGATGGACATGTTGAAACCCTGATCGCGCAGTTCTCTCCCGATCACGTCTCCATAAAGCTGCGCAGCTTTGGGATTCCAGCTTGAGGCAGCGCCCAGGGTGGAGGGCAGCAATGTGGAGTAGCGTCCCATAGTCGCTGAGAGGCGCACGCCGACGGCGGAGTCCTGCATGTTTATGGCAGGAATCCCGAGGCGAGGAATTCCCGGAACGAAGCTTGCTCCCCAGTTGTTACCCGGAGGAATAGGCGCGCCGGGCCGCAACGCACTCCAACCCGTGCCGTGCACAAGCTGGATCTTCTCGTCGAGCGTCATCTGCTTGAGCACCATGTCGGCGCGCACATCGGGCGAGAGCGATTTGTCGTCCCATGAATGATGTTGTGCCGGGACAGGGTGTGGCTCCTGCGCGCGCAATGACGTCGAATACACTAGAACCAGGGCACCGACCGCAATCGCGGTTCGGATCAAATTCGTCATCTTCATTTTGTTGTGAACATCTCCTTTTGGTTCCCCGAGGCAAAGCAGACGCAAACATAGTATTGCGGCGGATATGCTCTAGTCAAACGTTTGATTAATTTCTATGAATGAGCTAGAGGAATGAGGAACTCGTTGTAACCGCGTCGGCATGGGAAGGTCCTGGTGATCTGGGATAAAATTGACTCTGGAGCATTTCTTTGCGGTCCGCATGGGCCACCGGTTTACCAGCAATTACGCGCCTTGGTTGCCGCGAAATTCTCAAGCCATTTCAGCAAGGAGCCTTTTTTCTTATGGCGATTCCCGCCACACAAATGCGTCCGGGCATGATCATCAAGCACAATAACGAGCTGCATGCTGTCTTCTCAGTGGAACACCGCACGCCCGGCAACCTTCGCGCCTTTATCCAAGCCAAGCTGCGCAACCTGCGCACCGGCGCCATGTTTGAGCATCGCTTCCGCTCGCCCGACCCCATTGACCGCGTGGTGGTGGACGAAATTCCGATGGAGTTTCTCTACAACGACGGCGACGACTACTACTTTATGAACACGGAGAACTACGAGCAGACGCACCTGAAGCGCGACACGCTGGGTGATGCCGTGGAGTATCTGACGGCAAACCTGCAGATCACAGTGTCGTTCTTCGATGGAGTTGCCGTGGGTATCGAGCTGCCGCAGACTGTCGAGCTCGCAGTGGTGGAGACAGAGCCGGGGCTCAAGTCGGCGACAGCATCGTCTGTGACTAAGCCCGCGAAGCTCGAGACGGGACTGGTTGTGCAGGTGCCTCCCTTCATTAACGAGGGCGAAAAGATTCGCGTGGACACGGCTGAGGGCGCGTACCTTTCGAGGGCATAGCTGGAAGTTGTAGTGCGACGGCGCGGCTTCGGCTGCGCCGTTTTAATTTGAAGTTGATGGCATCGCGCTTGCGCGGCCATCGCGTATCTGCAACACTAACTCCGCATCATCTGATTCGTTTTTTATGGTTCGCCATTACCTCGTCAAAGGCCGTGTGCAGGGAGTTGGATTCCGCTGGTATGTGCATCGCGAAGCGGGAGACCTGGGCTTGCACGGCTGGGTTCGGAACACTGAAGACGGGCACGTGGAAGTGGTAGCGTCGGGCGAGCCGGACGATCTCGGGCTGCTTCGAGACGCTTTACAGAAAGGCTCGCGCGGCAGCCGGGTTGAT
>DASZAG010000184.1:0-10931 GCA_035945555.1 Acidobacteriaceae bacterium | reverse complement strand
TGGCGAGGCGCCGAGGGCGTTTGATGCGCTGGGATATCGGCAGGCACGCGCTTTTTTGCGCGAGGAGGTGTCGCTCGAACAGGCGATTGCCGCCGCGCAACAGGGGCATCGCAATTATGCAAAGCGGCAGCAGACATGGTTCCGGCGCGAGCCGGAAGTGCACTGGTTGAACGGTTTTGGAAACGAGGCACCCATTGTGGAACAGGCTATGGAGCTTGTGGCTCGTTGCCAGTCGTGAATACCTGTTCTGCTGTGCCGTTGGCCACTCGATAAATTGCGTACTTTCGGCTGGTTGTGTTTTCGAGTCCGAAGATCAGCTCGGCACGATTGTCTCCGTCGGTGTCGACCGCGTCGATGAGCTTCATGCGCGGGATAACGCTTAGGTCACGCTCGGAAGTGATTTGCTTGAAGAGGACAACGGGCGCGCCATTGAAGTCTGGCTGGGCGATGAGAGTTATGTAGCGTGCCTGCTCACCTTCTCCCGTAGTGGCAGAAAAAACGTACGTTGCGCCAGCGCCGTAAGCCAACTCGTATGCATTGAATTGCTCGTCGCTAAGCACGGGCAGAGCGGGCACGGAGGGCTTACTTACGACTGCGCGGCGTCTGCGGGTGTGCGAGGTATTGGGTTGAGGTGGCTTTGGCGCAGAAGCGGCGAGAACCTGCTGCGCGATGGTGGAGACGGCGGATTGCATTTTTGCCTCATCTTCGGGACTGGGCCATGAATAGACATAGGAATGCTGCGGACGATTCACCGCATCGGAGACCGCGACCATCTGTTTGAGCCCAATGGGCATTCCGGAAAGCTTATCGATGTCCTTTGAGGGCGAGTCGAGCGCCTCTTCTTGCTCAGGCTTGCCGTGCTCCAGGAATGGACGGTTGGGGTCGGGAGTGGCGAGGGATGTCTCGGGCGATTGGTTCGAGTTGCCGCCCGGGCCATCGCTAGCGCTAGTTTTTGTCGACTCGTGCAGAATTGGACGATCGGGATCGGCGGGCGCAGACGGGCTTGAACTGCCTGCACTCCCTTGTGCATCCTGATCGCCGGATCGGTGGTGCAGGGTGGGGCGGTCGGGATCTCCAACCGGAGCATTGTTTTGCGCGGCTTGGGTGGCGCCTGCCTTCGTATCTCCGTTGGGGACATGAGCAAAGTGCGGCTTGCTGTCGTCAGCAATCAGCGGCAGGTTGTGCATGCGGTGCAGTTTGGCAAATTGCGGGGGCTTCGGCTTCTCAAAGCTGCCTACGCCGATCCAATTGCCCTGCATGTCCGCTGCCCCCTTGACGTCGAAAAGGCCCTCTGGTGTGCCAGCCTGCTCGAGGATATATTGCGTGCCCGATTCGACCGTGAGCGGTACCGGCTGGGCAAGATAGAGCCCGCCGGGTTGGTAGCGATCGCCATCCCAAACGGCGATGGGAATGAGGCGACTGGCGTTCGGTTTGGCCAAATCGCCGGTGTACTCGAGCACGGCTGTCGCGCGAAGCGTAGGGGCCTGGTTCTGGTCTGTGTTTACTTTGCCTACATACTGCGCGTGCGCGGGCCAGCACCAGACGGGGGCGAGGATCGACGCCGAAAGCATGAACGCGCGGGCGGCAATCATTACGAATTTTTGGTTTCGTGACATGGCGGCGTTGCGTGGGCAACAATCTATAAGACGCGCAAATCTGAATTACGCCTCAGGAGGGGCTCCCATGGAACTGCACAAGAAGGTTGCCGACTTTACCCTTCAGGACGACCAGGAAAACACCATTCATCTGAGCGATTTCGCGGGTAAGCCCGTAGTCCTCTTCTTCTATCCTAAAGCCGACACGCCAGGGTGCACCATCGAGGCATGCGGATTCCGGGACACGTTCAAGAAGTTGCAAAACGCGGGGGCAGTAGTGCTGGGCATCTCCCGCGACACGCCTAAGGCGCAGCGTAAGTTCAAGGAAAAGTATGACCTGCAGTACCCGCTCCTTGCCGACGTGGACGAAAAGGTGTGCAACCAATTCGGCGTTCTTAAGGAAAAAAACATGTATGGCAAAAAGGTGATAGGCATCGAGCGAACGACTTTCCTAATTGGCCCCGACCAGAAGCTGCTGAAGATTTTTCCAAAGGTCAAGCCGGAGGGGCATGCGGAAGAGGTTCTAGCCGCGCTGAAAGAACTATAGTGGCTGCTGCAAAACCAGTTCCTCGTCGCTTCTACTCGCGGTCTCCTGACGCAGTTGGACGCGAGCTCCTGGGAAAAGTCCTGATCCGGCGTTACAAGGGCGAGGAGCTTTCGGGCCGCATCGTCGAAGTAGAAGCTTATTTCGGCGAAGGCGACCCCGCTGCGCACGCCTTCGCAGGAAAGACTGCTCGTAACGCGGTCCTGTTCGGCCCACCCGGACGCGCGTACGTCTATTTCATTTACGGAATGTACTCATGCTTGAACGTCTCCTGTGAGCCCGACGGGCAGGCTGGCGGTGTGCTATTCCGGGCTCTGGAGCCGCTGACGGGGCAGGCCATAATGGCTCGCTTGCGGGGGCTGCCCGATTCGGCCAAACCGCAACTGCTAACCTCGGGTCCGGGCCGGCTCTGCGAGGCGCTCGAGATCACGCGCGCCGAGCACAACGGGCTGGATTTGACAGATGAGGCTGCGGAGCTGCGAATTGTGGATGACGGTTTCCGGCCCGGATCAGTTCTGGCCACTCCGCGCATCGGCATAAGCAAGGCCATGGAGCGGCCGCACCGCTTTCTGATTGAGGGAAACGAGTTCGTTTCGCGCGCCTGAAGCTGGTCTATTTCCGCAAGGCCCCGAATTTGTAGACGACGCCGATGGAACCGGCGAACTCGTTCTGCTCCGTGTAGCCGTAGTGTGTTGGCTGGTAATCGCCGATGGCGCGAACTGCAAGCCGGGATGACAAGTTGTAGTCGAGGAACCAGCCGACTGCGGCTCCGAAAGCGAGCTTGTTGTTGTAGATGTTCACGACATTCGGTTGCACGCCGGCGGGAAAGTCCTTATCAAAGGATCCGTAGGCTGCGCCAATAAGCGTGTGGAAGCCGGAAGCATAGTTTTGGCCGCGAAGAAGCCGGAAGTTGGGGCCAAAAAGGAACAGATACTCGGACATCTTCGGATTAGGAGGAATGTTGAAGGCGTTCTGGGGAACGCTCATGGAGCCGTAGAGGCCGCGAGCGCTGGCTTGAAATCCCCAAACTGGCCGGACGTAGACCGTGGCTGTTCCGTTCCATCCTTCAAGATTGGTCGCCTGGATGTTTCGTCCCGGACTGGGATTGAAGTGAGAATATTGGCCGCCGCCGTAAATCTCCCATCGGTTGTTGTATTGGGACGGTAGGCCCACAGGTGCGGTAGCCGTCACCTGAGCGAGGGCAGTGCCCGCGAGCAAGAGGAAGGGGAACACAAAAAGAGCGGCGCACACGGCGCAAACAGCAGCTTTCACGCGAATTCTGAACCTCGGTGGTGAGTCGTTCCGCGGCGCAAGGGCCGCAAACTTTCACGATACACGATTTGGTTGAGAACCGGGTGCTGTTGAGGCGGCAACAGGTTCAGTTCATCCAGCGGCGGTCGTTGGGATCCTTGTCTGGATCAATATAACGACCTTCCTTGTCGAAGCTGACCTGCCGGTTCTGTTTGCGCATGTAGACTTAGAACTTGCGCGCAGCGCGGCGGCGCTTCCAGCGGTAATAGCTGTTGCGAAGTCCGAAGTACCGGTCCGTTGAGGCCGAGGCGAACCCACGCCGCGGCGCGAACTTGATATACAGATACCCGAACAGAGCGCCACCAAGCTGGGCGAAGGCAATCGCCCGCTCGCTGGAGAACAGCATGGCCAGCGCGATCAGTATGTAAGCCCAGACCAGGTACTTGGCACGGATCATGATCGGCAGAGGGAACATCATGAACTGTTGATCGCCATAGAGGACGCCGAATGCAATGAGCAGGCCGAAGATGCCGCCCCAGCATCCAGTTAACGCGACACCCGCGCCAGCCGGAAGCACAGCATACAGAGCCAGGGCGGCCAGACCGGAGCCGATGACCGAGGTGAAATAAATTTCCGCAACCCAGCGCGAGCCGTGCATGCTCTCCAGCGGGCCGCACAAAAACCACAGTGAAAGGAGCGCAAAGGCGACGTTCCAAATGCCGATTTGCACAAAGCTATAGGTGACGAGCTGCCAGATTGCTCCATGAAACACGAAGGGGGGCTCGAGCGAAGTCCAAATCAACACCTGGTTCAGCGCCGGGTGCGAGTACACCCCGAGCAGCAGCAGGACGAAGTAAGCCGCGAGGTTCCAGAGGATCAGCTTGCGAGTGAACCCGCTGAAATCCGGGAAGGTTAGAAGTCCGGCGGAGCGTGGCATACAGGCTTCCTCTATTGTCTCAGGTTTGGAGCCATTAATCCTGAGATGCACGGACGTAATTTTGTTCGTCGCCCCAGTGCTCAACGGTCACAAACCTTACCCGTCCACTCCACGCCCTCAGCAGTTCCGTCGTCGCAACTACAGTCTGTGAGCGATCCTGCCCGATGCCGGTCTGCCCGCCATCGTGCAGCAAAAGGTTGGAGCCCACCCCGCGCCGCCGATTGCGGCCTATGCCGCGGTCGAGGTTTGCGAGGATCTGTGTTGAACTGATTGGCCTCCAGTCGTAGCCCATTGCGTTCCACAGCACTGGGATCAATCCCATTTCGCGCGCGACGCGCAATACGTCGGGCCGTCGGGCACCGTGCGGGGGCCGGAAATACCGGATGCGCTCTCCGAGAATGTCCTCCAGCTCAGCATTGGTGGCTCCAAGTTCCTCGCGCACGCGACGCGGCGAGCGCGTCATCAGGAAGGGGTGACTCCAGGTGTGATTTCCGACGACGTGGCCAGCAGCGTGAATTTGGCGCACCAGCGACGCGCGCTCGCGAGCGAACCTGCCGATGACAAAGAAAGTTGCCCTTGCGTCGTGTTGGGCCAATATCTCAAGGAGCCGTTCGGTGCAGGCGTCATTTGGGCCGTCGTCGTAGGTGAGGGCGAACTCATCGCGATCGCTGCCGGCAATGAGCGTGGGGCCAAAAAACTGCGACTGCGGAGACATGCCCGCGTAGACATAGCCGCCAGCCGCCATTACCGCGCCCGAAATGACTAACGAGCCGAACACAGAACAAGTGTAAGGGAGCGGCACATCGCCCCGCTCAAAAGTCGCATCCGTGATGGAGAGGTGAAGATGAATCCAGACCTAATCCCTTTTGAACACTTTCCTGGAGACCGATCTGCCGTGCGACGCGCGCGCATCAAGGGGCAGAAGATCCTCTATTACCTGATGACCGGCTACTGGAACACCGGCGAGCGCCTGCATCCATTCTTCGTAACAAACAACTATGTGAACCACCTGCGCGTGTATCAGTATGTGAGCCAGTTCACCGGAGGGAGACAGGTGCTGGACGTGGGTTGTGGCGTGGGCTACGGAACAGCTCTGTTGGCCCGCACCGCGAGCCGGGCTGTGGGAATTGATATTTCCCAGAAAGCGATTAATGAGGCGTTCCGGCTGTACCCGGCGGGGGAGTTCCTGCGCATGGATGCCGAAGCGATGGAGTTCTCGGCGCGCAGCTTTGATTTCGTTGTGAGCACTGAGAACTTTGAGCATCTGCCAAACCAGGCAAAGCATGTCCGCGAACTGGCCCGCGTTCTGCGAGACGACGGAGTGTGCTTTATCGCGACGCCCAACCCAGAGTTGTTTATTGGCCAGAACAATCCTTTCCACACCAAGGAAAACACATATGCTGAGCTGCGCGATTTGCTACGCCAAGGGTTCCGCGAAGTGGATATTGTGGAACCGACGCGGGTTCCGGTGAATGCGGCAGGCCGCGCCGCGCAGGAAGAGCGATTCGCTCGAGGCGAGCACGGAAAGTTGGCGACGGCGGAGCTTGAGATTTTTGGGAGACGTGTGGACCAGACATTTCTCTCGAATACGCACAGCTTCCACTGCTTCGCGAAGGGGCCGGTGCGTCAATAGCCGCGATAGGCCCTGATATTCTGAAGTCTCACTCTGAGACCCTTGATGAGCACTCTGAAAGCAGTCCGCGGCACTCGAGACCTTCTGCCGCCTGAAACCGATCTCTGGAGCCGCGTAGAAACCGCTGCGCGGCGCGTCTTTGCCCGATATAACTTCGGGGAAATTCGCACGCCCGTTTTCGAGGACACGCAGCTCTTTGCGCGTGGCGTAGGCGAGGAAACGGATATCGTTTCGAAGGAGATGTACACGTGGGAGGACCGCGCGCGGGCACAGTCAGAAAAGGCGCAGTCGCTTACGTTGCGCCCTGAAAATACGGCTGGGGTGGTCCGCGCCTACATTGAGCACAAGCTGGGCGAGAGCGGCTTGCTGCAAAAGCTCTACTACATAGGCCCACAGTTCCGCCGCGAGCGGCCGCAGAAGGGACGATACCGCCAGTTCTGGCAGATTGGCGCGGAAGTCATTGGGCCGCCCAGTGCAGGGTCGGAGTCTCCACTGCGCGATGCTGAAGTACTGGAAATGCTGGCCACGCTGCTCGATGAGCTTTGCATCACTGGCTGGACGCTGGTGCTGAATTCCGTTGGGTCGGCAAGCGATCGCCCGCGCTATATTGCCGCGCTGCGCGAGGCGCTGAAGGACAAGGCTCCGCAGATGTGCGTCGACTGCCAGCGCCGTGCGGAGACGAATCCGTTACGCGTGCTCGACTGCAAGGTTCCCGAAGACCAGCCCATCATCGCAACGCTGCCCCGCATCGCCGACTACCTCGACGAAGATTCAAAACAGCACTTTGCCGCCGTGCTGAGCGCGCTCGACGCCTGTGGCGTGAAATATGAGATCAACCCGCGACTGGTGCGCGGACTCGATTACTACACACGCACGGCGTTCGAGTTCACCCACGGCGGCCTCGGCGCGCAGAATGCGCTACTCGGCGGTGGACGCTACGACGGCTTATCCGAGGCCATCGGCGGCCCCAAGGCTCCGGGCATCGGCTTCGCGATTGGACTGGACCGGCTCATTCTCACGCTGCAAGCGCAACAGCAGGAGCAGTCTGCCACCCTGGCTGACGCCTACATCGCGCCTCTTGGCGAAGTGCAGAATCCGGCGGCTTTCGAGCTAGCTCGCGAACTGCGCCGCGCCGGATTGCGCGTGGAACTGGGCGACGGCAGTTTTCGGCTGAAGAAATCCTTCGAGACGGCCGACAAACTTGCCCGCAAGATCGTCCTCCTCGGCGAAGACGAGCTTCGCTCCGGTATTCTGACAGTGAAGGACTTCTCTTCAGGCGAGCAGACCAAGGTTCCCCGCGAACAACTCGCGCACGTCCTCAATCCAACTTCGTAATCATCTTTAGGAACGTACATTGCTGGACCTCTTAGGCACACTTATCCGCACCCACACCTGTGGCGAACTTCGCGCCGCTGACGCAGGAAAATCCGTCGTGCTGCTTGGCTGGGTCAACCGGCGTCGCGACCACGGCAACCTAATCTTCCTCGACCTCCGCGACCGCTACGGCATTACCCAGATCGTGCTCGACAAGGACCTGGGCGAAACTGCACATGCCAAGGCAGAGCACTCGCGGCCCGAGTATGTTGTGGCCGCAGTAGGCAAGGTGCGGCTGCGCGGCAAGGACGTCGTCAACCCCAAGATGCCCACCGGGGAAGTCGAGATTGTCGCCAGCGAACTGCGCGTTTTGAACGACGCAAAGGTTCCGCCGTTTTCGCCCGCAGAAGACGCGATTGCGAACGAGGAAGTTCGATTGAAGTATCGGTACCTGGACCTCCGCCGACCCGAGATGCAGCGCAACTTCGAGGTCCGCCACAAGGTTGCGCTCGCGGTGCGCGAATATCTGTCAGGCCAGGGATTCTTTGAGATTGAGACGCCGTTCATGACGCGATCGACGCCCGAGGGCGCGCGCGATTACCTGGTGCCCAGCCGCGTGCATCCGGGCGAGTTTTACGCGTTGCCGCAGTCGCCGCAGTTGTTCAAGCAGATCCTGATGATCTCCGGCATGGACCGCTACTTCCAGATCGCGCGCTGCTTCCGCGACGAGGACCTGCGCGCCGACCGCCAGCCCGAGTTCACGCAGATCGACCTGGAGATGACCTTCCCGCAGCAGGAGACCATCTTCCGCGTGGTCGAAGGCTTTCTGTCTTCGGCGTTCAAGGGTGTCGGGATTGATCTACCTGCGCCATTTCCGCAAATCAGTTACGACGATGCGATGCGCAACTACGGCATCGACAAGCCCGACTTGCGCCTGCCGGGCCTTGCTGACGTGAAGGCGGCGTTTACGGCGGAGAACCTTACTGCACTAGCAATTGATCCGAACCTGCCTGTCGTGGCGCTGCGTGTGCCCAAGGTCGGCGAGCTTTCGCGCAAGGAGCGCGATGACAACAAGCCGCTGTTCGATACGCGCAAGGGCGCGAAGTACATCGACGACCTCAAGCGCCTGGAAAAGGGGTTCCCCGAAGCCGCCGCGAAGGTGCGCGAACTGGCGAAGGCGGAGCCCGACGACCTGCTCATCATCGTCGCTGGTGACGCCGGCGCGCACATTCAGGCGTCCGACACGAAGTTCGAAGGCCGACTCTCTGAGCGTGAAATCGCGGTATACTCCGCTGCCGGGAACTTTCGCGTTGAGCTGGCTCGCAAGTATGCCGATCGCCACGGAGCCTTCAGCGTCACCGATGCGGTTGTCTCGGACGAGCGCCGCAACACGGGCGTGGTCGATGGATCGAAAGCCTTCCGGCCCATCTGGGTCACCGACTTCCCTATGTTCGAGCACGATCCTGAAACCGGGAAATGGATGCCGGCGCACCATCCGTTCACCTCGCCGCATGAGGAGGACATGGATCGGCTCGTCTCCGACCCAGCATCGGTGCGCGCCCGCTACTACGACCTGGCGATGAATGGCCTGGAGCTTGGGTCGGGGTCCATCCGTATCCACCAGCAGCACGTCCAGCAGGAGATCTTCCGGGCGCTCGGCATGTCGGACGAAGAAGCGAAGGCCCGCTTCGGGTTTTTCCTGGAGGCCCTCCAGTATGGGACGCCGCCGCACGGCGGCATCGCGTTGGGCCTCGACCGCCTCGTGATGATCCTGGCTGGAGCTACGAGCTTGCGCGAGGTCATTGCGTTCCCGAAGACGGCGAAGGCTATCGACCTGATGGTGGATGCACCGACTCCGGTGAGCGAGCAGCAGCTGCGCGAGCTGCACATACGGCCGACGAAGGGTTGAGACCGATAAAATAGGGCTATGCTTCAACTTTCCGGAGCCGGCAAGCGGTTCGGCTCCAAGCTTCTCTTTCAAGACGCCGACTGGCTCATTACTCCTGACGAACGCACGGCGCTGGTGGGTGCGAACGGCACCGGCAAATCAACGCTGATGAAGGTCCTGGCCGGACTTGATGGCCTGGACTATGGCAGCGTGCAGCGCACACGTGGCATGAGCATCGGCTACCTGCCGCAGGATGGGCTCGCGCTCGCCGGGCGCACCGTCTTCGACGAGTGCCTCTCGGTCTTCGACGAGCTGCTGGCGCTCGAGAAGGAGATGGAGACGCTCTCGGCGTCGCTCGCCGAGCTTGACCCGGAGAGCGCGGCTTATGCTGCAGCGGCTGACCGCTTCTCCCATATTGACCAGCGCTTCCGCGCACACGACGGCTATGCGCTCGACGCACAGGTGGGCACGGTGTTGACGGGTCTGGGCTTTTCCAAGACCGACTGGAAGCGGCAGACCGAGGAGTTCTCCGGCGGATGGCAGATGCGCATCGCGCTAGCCAAACTGCTGCTGCAGAAGCCCAGCCTGTTGCTGCTGGATGAGCCGACGAACCATCTCGATCTGGAAACGCGGAACTGGCTCGAAGACTATCTTCGGACCTATCCCAACGGCTACATCCTCATCTCGCACGACCGCTATTTCCTCGACGTCACGGTCGGGAAGATCGTGGAGATCTGGAACAAAGGGCTGCACGTTTACCACGGCAATTACGAAAAGTACCTGCAGCAGAAGGCGGAGCGGCGGGCACAGCTTGAGGCGGCCTATCGAAACCAGCGCGATCAGATCGAGCATTTGGAGGCCTTCATTAGCCGGTTCCGGTATCAGGCGACCAAGGCCAAGCAGGTGCAGAGCCGCATCAAGGAGCTGGAGAAGATCGAGCGCATCGAGATTCCCGAGGAAGAGCCGGTCATCCACTTCACGTTTCCGCAGCCCCCGGCATCGGGGCGGACGGTGGTTGAGGTTGCGGGCCTGTCGAAGAGCTACGGGCCAAAGCTGGTTCTGGACGATGTGAGCTTCACCATCGAGCGCGGCGACCGCATCGCGCTGGTGGGCGTAAACGGAGCGGGCAAGTCGACGCTGGTGCGGCTGCTCTCCGGCGCGGACTCTCCGACGAGCGGCCTGTTGAAGCTGGGCCACAATGTGCTGGCCGAGTACTTCGCGCAGGACCAGTACAAGGTGCTGGACCCCGATGCGCACATGCTGGACGACATCAGCCGCACGGCGTCCAAGGTGCCGGACTCCGAGCTGCGCAGCCTGCTCGGTTGTTTCCTGTTCTCCGGCGACGACGTGTTCAAGCGTCTCGGCGTGCTCTCCGGCGGCGAGCGCAACCGCTACGCTTTGGCGCGGATTCTGGTGAGCCCGGCCAACTTCCTGCTGCTCGACGAGCCAACCAACCACCTCGATCTGCGGGCCAAAGATGTGCTGTTGGAGGCGATCAGCAGCTTCACCGGGACGGTCATCTTTGTGTCGCACGACCGGTACTTCATCGATCGGCTGGCGACCCGGGTTTTCGAGGTCGCGGACCGTAAAGTCCATGTCTTCCCCGGCGGGTACGAGGACTACTTGTGGCGCAAAGAGGGCGGTGCGGCTGAATTGGCTGCCGCTACGGCTGCTGCCTCCGGTACTACTGAGCCCCTCGCGACTGCCGTTGCGGTGGAACCCGCGGTTGAAGCCAATCCGCGGAAGCGGGTGAACCCGATCAAGCTGAA
>DASZAG010000183.1:0-2311 GCA_035945555.1 Acidobacteriaceae bacterium | reverse complement strand
GTCAGCAGGGCAAAATTCGCTGGATCGGGGTCTCGAATTTCAGTGTGGAGCAGATGAAGCGCATCCAGAAAATCGCGCCGATCACGAGCCTGCAGCCGCCGTATTCCATGCTTCGACCGGGGGTTGAAGAGGAGATTCTTCCGTATGCGCAGGCTAATGGGATTGGAGTGATCAATTACTCGCCGATGGTGTCAGGGTTGTTGACCGGCAAGATGAGCGCCGCGCGCGTGGCGGCGATGCCGGCCGACGACTGGCGCCGCAGCGGGGTGGAATTCAAAGAGCCGCGCCTGAGCCGCAATTTGCGCCTGGTGGAAAAGCTGCGGGAGATTGGAGACGCGCACGGTGTGACGGCGGGCGTGGTCGCGATTGCATGGACGCTGCATCATCCAGCGATTACGGGGGCCATCGTGGGCGGCCGTAATGCCCGGCAGGTGGAGGAGACGATCCCGGCTCTCGATTTTCGATTGAGCGACGAGGAGTTCCGCAGCATCAAGGGCTTTCTCGAGGCAAATCCAGTTTGAAACCGCGTTGCGGCACTCAACAAAAGCCCCGGCTGGAGCAGGCTGTTACGAAACGGGCTTTTAGAACAACGAGAAGCGAGGTTCCAGTGATGGAGCTTCGCTTCTTTTGTTTTTGGGAGCGGGGATTGGCTTTTGGATGATCTGGCGAGGCGAGTCGGTTGTTAAGCTGAGGCGATTGCTTGAGTCATGCGGCTGCCGCCCAGCGCCTTCATGATCCGTTTCAGGTTATAAGCCATAGTCCCCAGGCTGATCTCGGTCTGCGCTCCACCCAGACCTCGCAGCAGGAAACGCGGATGCCCGAAGATTCGATATTTCAGCGTGCCGAAGGGATGCTCGACGGTGGATCGTCGCAGTCGCATGGCGGTGGGCGTGGCGCGCTGCTGCATCCGCTGCAACGCATCCTCATACAGGTGACGATGCACGAACCGTTGCGGCGACGGAGTACAACGATCTTTCAGCGGACATGAACCGCAGGTCTCGGCTGGCGCCGTGTACGCCACCCTGTTTTTGCTTCTCTGCAGTTGCTTGCGCGTGAGGGTCTGCCCGGCAGGACATTGGAACGTGTCCGTCGCCGCGTCGTAGTGGAACGCGGTTCGGTCGAACAGCGTTCCATCACCTTGGTTGTTGATGGCGCGATTGGCGGGCACATGGGGCAGGATGCCTTTGCTCTCGCAAGCTTCGGCCTGTTCGCCGTTGGAGTAACCTGCGTCGGCGACAACGTTCAGCGAAGCAGGATTGCCAACTGCTTCCTGTGCGGCTTCGGCCATCGGCAACAGGCTGCGGTTGTCGGTTGCTTCGCCGGTGACCTTCTGGGCCACGATCAGCGCATGTTCGGCGTCCACTGCGGTCTGCACGTTGTACGCAGGCGCATGGCCATGACCTACGCGCATGAAGTGCGCCTCCGGTTCCCGATGCCGTTTCAACTTTTCCAGCGCCTCAGCCACAGCGCTCGGGTCGATGACTACCTCCTCTTGGCCATCAGCCGTTTCCACCGCATCCAGGTAGCGCTCGATAGCCTCGCGCTCGCGCACACTACGCGCACTGCTCACGGCCAAAAACTTCGATCCGTCGATAGCTACCCATTCGCCCCGCACCAGACCTGCCGAACGCGCAAAGCGAACCAACTCAGCCCCCGCCTTAGTCACCGCCTCACGATGGATGCGCCGGAACTCGGCGATGCTCTTGTAATCGGGAGCCAGACGACCCAGAAGCCACATCACCTCAACGTTGCGACGGCATTCGGCTTCCAGACGACGCGAGGAACGGACCTGCTGCAGATAGCCATAGAGGTAAAGCTTCAGTAGGTCGCGCGGATCGTAGCCAGGTCGTCCAGTTTCAGCTGGCTCGGAACGCTCGAATCCCAACTGGCTCATCTCCAATCGCGCAACGAAAGCGTCGATCACCCGGCAGACATGGTCCATCGGAACAAGATCGTCCAGCACCACAGGAAACAGTGTGCCTTGGGTTCGTCCCTCACCTTGAATGAAGCCCATGAAAAAATGCCCTCGCTCACCACGAGGGCATTTTCCCATCATTTCCCCGATCAAGCCAGACTTTCGTAACAGCCTGTCATCACCAGGGGCTTTTCGCGTCCGTGTACAATCAGTTGCCCTGCTGGCCAGTCTCCGGCTTTCGCCCCTCACGGCCAATCATGTACTGAATGAGCTGGTTCACCCGGGTGGAGGGGTCGGAGATGTGTGAATTCAGCAGGACGGTTTGCGCGCCGACGACGGTGAGGAGCACGCCCAGCAAAGCAAAGAAAAGCTGGGTATTGGTCATTGATCCTCCTT
>DASZAG010000182.1:0-16606 GCA_035945555.1 Acidobacteriaceae bacterium | reverse complement strand
TTCGTCTTCAGCTCCTGCGCCGCGCTGATCCACGGAACCAGCGTCACATGCACAAAGACCGTATTCTCGCGCCCCAACTCCTGCCGCATTTGCCGAATCGCTTCCAAAAACGGCAGCGACTCAATATCGCCCACCGTGCCGCCAATCTCAACTATCGTCACATCATTCGCCGACGCGACCTTGCGCATGGCGTTCTTAATCTCGTTCGTCACGTGCGGAATCACCTGCACCGTCTTGCCCAAGTAATCGCCGCGCCGTTCCTTCGTAATGATCTGTTCGTAAATGCGCCCCGTTGTCAGGTTGTTATCGCGCGAAAGATGCGCGTGCGTGAAGCGCTCATAGTGCCCCAGGTCCAGATCGGTCTCCGCCCCATCGTCCGTCACAAAAACCTCGCCGTGCTGGAACGGCGACATCGTACCCGGATCGACATTCAGGTAGGGGTCAAACTTCATCAGATTGATCCGCAACCCCCGACTCTCAAGCAAACAGCCGATCGAGGCCGCGGCCAATCCCTTGCCGAGGCTGGACACAACTCCGCCTGTCACAAAAATGTATTTGGAGGACATTCTGGCGTTACCTTCCTGAATTGTTTTTGATGGACGTACCTGGCGGGCACAATCAATTATAGCCGGGTAAACCAACGGGAAAAAGCGCGAATTTCGGCCGGTCACCCGAAAAGATATGTGGAAAAGCAGCTAGTCGAACATAAGCCGATCCCGCTGAATTCTCCAAACTGCGTACGGTAGCAGCGCGAGCAAAATCGTCACCAGCCCATATATGTCAAATGCCCGACCGCTGCTCAATACCCCAACCCCTTATCCACCACATTCATTAACGGCTCGCCCTTCTCGAATCTCGCGTACTGCTCCAGAAAGAACCGCATCGAATCTTCGTTCCATCCCGCCACAACATCGGCACAATGCGGTGACAGCATCACGTTCTCCATCGCGTACAGTGGATGTCCCGCCGGCAGCGGCTCCGGCTCCACTACATCCAGCGCTGCACCCCGAATTCGCTTCTCGCTCAGGGCCCTTACCAGCGCGTCCGTATCCACCACCGGCCCACGCCCCACGTTAATCAGCACCGCTGTAGGCTTCATCGCTGCAAATTCCGCGTCGCCCATCATGTGCCGCGTCTCTTCTGTCAGGGGAGCAGCCACCACCACGTAATCGCACAGCGCAAGCATCTCCCGCAGTTCCGCCGATTTGAAATACTGCTCAACCAACGCGTCCGGCCTCTTCGGAACATGTCGCTTCGTCGCAAAAACCTGCATCCCCATGGCGCGCGCCCGCGTCGCTACTGCTTGCCCAATGTCCCCATAACCCACAATCCCGACCGTCCGGCCCTCAATCCTCTCCGACTCAAATGGATCCCACTTCCCCGCTGCCTGGCTCCGACGCAGTCGCGGAATGTCCTTCGCAAAATACAGCATGCCCATCAGCGCAAACTCTCCCAGCGCCGCGCTGAACACGCCCTTGCCGTTCGTCATCACCACATCGCTCGCCACAAGCTCCGGAAACAGCACTGCATCCACGCCCGCAAATCGCGAGTGCACCCATCTCACGTCTTTGCATTTCGCAAACGCATCGCGCAGCATCTCCCGGGTGCCCGACCATTGCAGAATCACGCTCACGCCCGATGTTGCATCGCTCGCCATCACATGCGGAACACCCGCCAGCATCGCGAACTCAGGCTCGTCACGCTGCGCTACCACCATTATTTTCGGTCGATCATTCATTCCTTCATCTTCACACGCCCGCGTCCGCAAACAAACGATTCGCCGCGACGCGCATCCTAATTCTGGATAGGGTGAAAATGTCGAACTCCGCTCTGACTCAGGTCATAATCCTCCTCCTGCTTCTCGTCGCCCTCTCTCAACTCCTCGGCTGGCTCTTCGTCAAACTTCGGCAGCCCAAAGTCGTCGGAGAAATTCTCGCCGGAGTCGTCCTCGGCAACGCACTCATCGGACGCATTCCCGCCGCCGAGCGCTTCATCAACGGCGCCCAGGCCCAGGGATACATCTTCGACTTCGTCTACTGGCTCGGCCTGCTGCTGCTCATGTTCTTCGCCGGAGCCGAAACTCAGCAGCTCTTCACCCGCGAAGAGCGCCGTGAAGTCAGCTGGCTCGTGATCGTTGGAACCGGCCTGCCATTCGTTCTCGGCCTCGCCTTTGCTCCCTGGCTCATTCGCCCATCGCTCGCCGGTCCGGCCGGGAATCGCGTCTCCCTCACCATCATTCTCGCCGTCGGCGTCGCCGTCACATCAGTCCCGGTCGTCTCTAAAATCTTCGCCGACCTCAACATCCTGCACACCCGCTTCGCGCGCCTCATTCTCGGTGTCGCGGTAATTGAGGATCTCGTCTTGTGGCTCGCACTCGCCATCGCCACTGCCACAGCGGGCAAAGCCGTCCTCCACCCTCGCACCATGTCCTACCATCTGGTGGCGACCGTGGCCTTCTTTGTGCTCGGACTCACGATGGTCCCCCGCGCCATCAAGCGCTTCAACAAATCGCGCTTCAATGTGATGGCCCGCACCTCGCCCGCCGGATACGCCATTGCCGTCCTGCTCGCCTATTGCGCCGTCGCCGGACTCCTTCACGTTAGCCTGGTCTTCGCCGCCTTCCTCGCCGGATTCGCCGTCGTGCACAAAAAACGCCGGATCTTCGCCGACGCGCTCGACTCCATCGGCAAAGTCTCTTTCGCCTTCTTTATTCCTGTTTATTTTGCGATCGTCGGACTCAAGCTCGACCTCATCCGTGGCGTCTCACTCTGGATGATGGTCGCCTTCATCGCCGGAAGCTGCGCCGTCAAAATCTTCTCCGTCTCGCTCGCCAGCCGATTCGCCGGCTTCCGCGGCCTCGACCTCTTCAACCTCGCCATCACCACAAACGCACGCGGAGGTCCGGGCATCGTGCTCGCCAGCGTAGCTTATGGCGCGGGAATCATCAGCTCGCAGTTCTATACCACGCTGGTCGTCGCCGCTGTATTGACTTCGCAAATCGCCGGAGCCTGGCTCGACTACGTGCTCCGCAAAGGATGGCCGTTGCTCACACCTAAAATCGAAGCCGCACCATTGGAAGAAGGCACAGCAGAACGGCCCCAGGCCGCTTGATCAGTTCAAAAACATCGTCCGGTAAAGCGTGTCCCGCTGCACCGGCTTGAACCCGGCGTCCCGAATCACCCGCCGCAGTTCTTCTTCGGTCGTGCAGTTCGAAGTCCCGGCGGCCTTAACTACATTCTCTTCCAGCATCACCGACCCAACATCGTTCCCGCCGAACCGCAGCCCCAGTTGCAGAACCTTCAGCCCCTGGGTCACCCAGCTCGACTGCACGTTCTCAATGTTGTCCAGGTAAAGCCTCGAAATCGCCAGCACTTTCAAGTATTCAACCGCCGTCGCCTCATCCCATCCGCGGCCGCCCAGCGCCGTGTGGTGCGGCTGAAAGCTCCACGGAATAAACGCCGTAAATCCGCCCGTCTCTTCCTGCAGCCGCCTCACCTGCTCAAAATGGTTCACGCGCTGCTCGTAGCTCTCGCCCACTCCAAACATCATCGTCGCCGTCGTGCGCATGCCAAGCTCGTGCGCCGTGCGATGCACCAGCACCCACTCGTCCGTGCCGCACTTCAACCGCGCAATCCGCCGACGCACCTCGTCATCCAGAATCTCCGCACCGCCGCCCGGAATCGAATCCAGCCCCGCGTCCCGCAGCCGCATAATCGTGTCTCGCACCGTCAACCCGCTGTACTCCGCAATCGACAGAATCTCCGACGCCGAAAAGCAGTGCAGCCAAATCTGCGGAAACCGCTGCTTGATCCCCTTCAGCAGCCGCTCGAACCACTCAATCTTCAGGTCAGGATGCAGGCCGCCTTGCATCAGCACGCCTGTCCCGCCCATCTCAATCGTCTCGGCAATCTTCTGGTAAATCGTCTCGAAATCCAGAATGTACCCTTCGCTCGCCAGCTTACCCTTCAGCGGACGATAAAACGCGCAGAACGTGCAATACTCCGTGCAGAAATTTGTGTAGTTGATGTTGCGGTCGATGATGTACGTCACCACTCCTTCTGGATGCAGCCTCCGCCGCACCGCATCGGCATCCATGCCCAGCCCAATCAAGTCATCGGAGTTGAAGTATTCCAGAGCCTGCGCGCGTGTAATCGACATGCCTAAATTCTAGAAGAAACGCCTCTCCCACGCCAAAGTGCGCTATGAATCCATTTTGTGCACATGCAGCGCTCATCAGCGAGCCCACAAAATATGGAACCTTAGGCGCACACGTGTTGTTGCGCGCGTAAACACCAGAAATAAAAGGTAACCTCGGCTCTACGCCACACTCTCGACACGCATCCAACCTAGCTCGCCCTTCAATTCAGGTCCCCAAAATCCCAAGGAGCCGACCGCCATGCCAACGAATCCGGGCCTCCGCGTTTATCGCCTCGCATTTCGTGCTTTGTTCGCCTTTGCCCTCGTCGCCTCTGTGCTGCTGCCCGCCCGCAGGGCCGCCGCGCAGGCCAAGCCCTCGACTCCTGACGTCCTCATCCTCGCCAACGGAGACCGCATCACCGGCAAATTCGTCCACGAAGTCGGCGGGACCGTCACCTTTCATGACGACATCCTCGGAGACATCTCCGTTCCCTGGGCCAAAGTCAGCGAACTGCATACCGGCTCCAGAGTGGTCGTCCTCACGCATGCCATAACGGCGCGTCATCTCCACCAGCTTCCCGCCGATCTCCCTCAGGGAACCGTCGCCATCGCCAACGGCATGGTCACCGTCAACCCCGGAACCGACGCCACCATCGCGCCCATCCCCGTCGCCAACGCGCAGTACATCGTCGATGAGGCCGACCTTCAGAAGCAGCTATTCGGTCATCCCAGCTTCACTCAGGGCTGGAACGGAGGCGCAACCGTCGGCATCACCGCCGTTAAGGCCACCCAGAACCAGTTCAGTATGGCCACATCGCTCGCCCTGGTCCGCACCATCCCGACCGCGAACTGGCTCTCGCCCCGCAACCGCTCTGAGCTCGACTTCGCCCAGTCCTACGGCAAGATCACCCAACCCGCCTATACCCTGCCCGGCGGCGTTGTGGTGCCGTCCACCTACACCAAGAGCTCCATCCTCCACTTCGGTGGTGAGCGCGACGAATACGTCTCAGCGCGCGCCTATTATCTGGGCACCGTAGCCTTCGATCACAACTACAGCCAGAGCCTCGATCTCCAGCAAATCTACGGCGGCGGCATCGGCTACACCGCCGTCAAGTCCCCCAGGCAGGAGCTCGACCTGAAAGCCGTCGTCCAGTTTGAACGCCAATCGTTCTCCAACGTGCTCCCGCCATCTCCCTCTACCCATAACCTCATCGGATCCACTTTCGGTGCCTCATACCTCCGCCATGTCACCAAGGGAATCCTCTTCACGCAGCAGGCGCTCTACATCCCCGCCTGGAATGACACCAGCGCCTGGTCCTTCAATGAGTCGGATACGCTCACACTGCCCGCTTACAAGAACTTCAGCTTCTCACTAGGCACGCTCGACACTTATCTGAACGACGTGCCCGCCACTCTGCCACCCACGCAGAAAAACTCCTTCCAGTTCACTACCGGAATCACCTACAACATCAAGTCATCCTATTGATCATCTCCGTTTGAGCCGGGGTGTGCGTTTTCGCGCACCCCGTCCGCTTTTAGCGCATCCCTCCGCAACTGCTCTCCCTTCTTCGCGTTAACATAGAGAGGAACCTATTCAATCGAACTGTTCCTGAGTGATTGTGTCCTTGCGCCCTGCGCGATAGCTGAACGTGTACGCGTCAACTCCCGAACCTCTCAACTTCTCCGAACCTATCAGCAACACCCAATTTCAGGAGCCAGAATTCCCGCATGACCTTGGTACGACGTCTGTTTTATTTGCACCTTGCTCTCTTCTCCATCGCATTTCTCTTCACGCCATCGCGCGCCGTCGCTGCCGACACGTTGCTGGGAGGCCATCACTCCGACGCCGCGGCTCCCGCAGAGCACGGGCCGCCGGATACCATCCTCTTCACAAACGGAGACCATCTCACCGGCACATTCCTCCGCGAAGTTGGCGGCGCGGTCATGTTCCACAGCAACATCGTCGGCGACATCAGCGTCCCGTGGTCCAAAATCAAGGAACTCCACTCCAACACAAGCATGGCTGTGCTCCAAAAGAGCGTTACCGTCCATCGCGGCAAAATCGGCAACCAGGTGCCCATAGGCCCGCTTACCGTTTCAGACAACAAGATCACCGTTCAGCCCGAGAACAAGCCTGCCGGGGCACCGATTCCCGTTAAGAGCGCGGAATACATCATCGACAAGACCACGCTTCAGAAAGAAGTCCTACAGCGTCCTGGCTTCTTCGATGGATGGAACGGAGCCGCCACCGCTGGCGCCACCATCGTCCATGCCACGCAAAAGCAGTACACCTTCACCGGAGCGATCGCCCTCGCCCGTATCGCGCCTACTGTCTCCTGGCTCGACACCCGCAACCGCACCACCATCGACTTCAACGGCTCCTACGGAAAAATCACACAACCCGCTTACGTTTCTGAAGGCGTCTTCTACCCCTCAAGCGACAGCAAAAGCTCCATCTTCCACGCTGCCGCTGAGCGCGATCAATACTTCTCGCCTCGCATGTATGTGCTGGGTGAAACCGCTTTCGATCACAACTACAGCCAGGGCCTCGACCTCCAGCAGGTCTACGGCGGAGGCGTCGGTTACACCGTCGTAAAACGCCCCCGGCAAGACCTCGACTTCAAAGGCACCGTCCAGTACGAGAAGCAGAACTTTCTCAATGCCACCGACGGCACCAACCAGAACCTCATCGGTTCCACCTTTGCCAGCGTCTATCTCCTTCACCTCCCGCGCGGACTCATTTTCAACCAGCAGGTGTCCTACCTGCCGGCCTACAACAACACCCGCGCCTACTCCGCCACCGAGTCCGACACGCTCGCAATTCCCTTCTATAAGAGCCTCAGCTTCTCCGTAGGCACGCTCGACAGCTACCTCAACGACCCGCCGCCCGCCGTTCCACCCACCCTAAAGAACTCATTCCAGTTCACTTTCGGCGCAACTTATACATTTAAGTCAAAATACTAGGAAAAACTTCTCATCGCCGCGCAGGATTGGTTTCCATTTCGGACACCTGCGTGGGGATTTTTTCTTATCCGCTTGTGAGAAACGAGGTACAATCTTCCCCTAACGTCCCCTGAAAGCCCTTTAAATGAAGCAGCAAGTCGACTACTACGAGTTTCTCCAGATCAGCCCAAATGCTGAGCAGGAGACCATTCACCGCGTCTATCGCTTTCTGGGTGCTCGGTATCACCCCGACAACCCGCAATCCGGTAATGTCGAGGCCTTTTCTCAGCTGAAAAGCGCCTACGAAACCCTCTCGGATCCCGAACGCCGAGCCGAATACGACACCTCGTTCCGCAAAGAAGCACCTGCTCCTGACAACCCCATGTCCGATTCCGTGGATTTTATGGACGCCATGGAGGGTGAAATCAACCGTCGCCTCGCCGTCATGGCCGTGCTCTATTCACGCAGACGCACCCATCCCGCGAGCCCTGAGGTTACGCTCTCCGATCTTGAAATCCGCATGGGCTTTCCGCGCGACTACCTCGACTTCACCACTTGGTATTTAAAGAAGAAGGACCTCATCGCCATAGGCGACAATGCCTCTTTTTCACTTACGGTCCAGGGTGTCGATTATGTGGAATCCGAACGCCTCCACATTCCTACCCTTCACAAGCTCCTGACCAACGGATCGCCAGCCCACGCCGTTGACCCACCGGCTAATGGCAAGGGTCACTCCAATGGCAACGGACACGCTAACGGCAACGGCCATTCCAACGGCAACGGACACGCCCACGCTCACGCCAACGGGAATGGCCACTCCAACGGTGTTTCGGCGCACAGCAACGGACACGCGCATATGCCTGAATTGCCAGTCCATGTCGCCCCAGAGGACCGCCGCCTGGGTGCTGGAGACCGCCGCACTGAAACCCAGGATCGCCGTCAAACCGTCGATCCCCATCCCGCCGTCGAGCGCCGGATTTCGAACTCCGACCGCCGCTCAGGCAACCGGGATCGACGAAAAAGGTCCTAGTAATCAGTAACTTATAGATTTGACGCAACAATTCACTCGGAATAGGGTACTGTCCACAATATGAACAGAATGAAGCAATCCAAATCCCCCCTCCGCAGAGCCGCCCTGGCGCTGCTCTGTGCCGCTGTCATTCTTCCATTCCTGGCCTCCGCACCCCAGGCCAGCGCGCAGGTTTCTTTCAACGTCCAGATCGGCACTCCACCGCCCGTCTGCCCCTACGGATATTACGACTACGCCCCTTACGCCTGTGCACCTATGGGCTTCTACGGCCCGGGCTACTTCTATCACGGAATCTTTCTCGGAGTCGGACCCTGGGCATACTGGGGATACGGCCACGGCTGGGGTCCGCACCGCTTCTACGCGCCCGGCGGCGGCCGCTACTTCTACTACCCTGATCGCCGCCCCTGGGGACACGACCGCGACTGGTACTATCGCCACGGTTGGCAAAATGACAACCACGGCTGGCATCACGGAAACGCCTACGGACATGACCACGATAACCACGGCCACGCCTACGGACACTACGATCACGGTGACCGCGGCAAGGGCCATGGTGACCGAGAAGACCACGGGCACGGTGATCACGGCGATCATGGACACGGCCACGACCACTAGAGTTCAACCGGAAACTCCCGAAGAGGCGCAGCCACCAGCTGCGCCTTTCTCTTTGTAGCTCAGCAAGCTACGGCTTGGCCTTCACGTCCGGAGCGATCTTTCCCGCAGGCACAATCCCCGCCCCCTCCAGCACCGAGTAGAACCTGTCGGCTCCGATGTTGGTGATGGTGTCCACATGCCCGGACGGCCATTGGATAACCAGGCTATCGATCTTCGTCGCCGTCCCGAGCCCGAAATGCACCCGCAGATCGTTCTGCGAAATGTAGCTGCCGCCCGAATGGATCTGCGCCGTCTGCGTCATGCCTCCGGCCTTGAGCATGAGCCGTGCTCCGATGGCCAGCCGGTTACTCTTTGTCCCGGCCAGCTCAAAGCTCACCCAGTGCCGTCCTGGAACCCCGACGTTCTTGAGCAGCATCGCCGGCCCATCAATGTCCTCAACCACCGCGTCCAGATTCCCATTGTTGAACAGGTCGCCGACGGCGAGCCCGCGCGATGCTCGCGGCTCCATGATCGCCGACCCGGCCTCCTTGCTCGCATCGCAAAACGTCCCGTCTTTGTCGTTCATGCTCAGGATCTTCGGCTCACGATAGCGCGCGCCCGAAGGCAGCGAGTCGACCTGCGGATACACGTGGCCGTCCACCGTAAGCAAGTCGAGCCAGCCGTCATTATCGAAGTCCGCAAACACGGTGCCCCACTTCACATAGGGCAGCGACGGCAGCGCCAGCCCCGACGGATACGAGTCCTCGGAGAAGTTCCAGTCGCCGTCGTTGTGGTAGAGGTCGTCATTCTCCTCGGAGAAGTTGGTCACATACAGCGAAGGCCTGCCGGTGTGGTCGTAATCGCCTATCGCGACTCCCATCGACGCCTGCTCCGAGCCGTCATCGCTCACCGCCGTGCCCGACTGCAGCCCGATGTCCTTGAATGTTCCGTTGCCCTGGTTCTTATACAGATACTTCGGCGTGGAGTCGTCCGCCACATAGATATCTGGCCGCCCGGTGTTGTTGAAGTCAGCCCAGATTGCGGTCAGGCCGTAGTAGCCGTTGGGATCGTCAACACCGGCCTTCGTAGCCACTTGCGTAAAGGTGCCGTCACCGTTGTTGTGGAAGAGCGAGTCGCCCGCGCCTCGCAGCCCGCGCGGTCCGCATTGCACGTCAATGCCGCGATATTTGCAATAGGCCGCGCTGCCGAACCCCGGCATGTCGTTCAGGTGGAAGTCCACATAGTTGGTAACCATGAGGTCGAGATAGCCGTCGCCGTCGTAATCGCCAAAAGAAGCGCCGGTGGACCAGCGCCCATCAGCCACGCCGGCCTGGGCCGTCACATCAGTGAAAGTGCCGTCGCCGTTATTGCGATACAGAATGTTGCCGCCCAGACACGTCAAATACAGGTCAGGCCAGCCGTCGTTGTTGTAATCGCCCACGGCGCCGCCCATTCCGAAGCACGGCTTAGTAAGCCCGGCCTTCTCGGTCACATCGCTAAAGGTGCCATCGTGATTGTTGCGGTAAAGCGCGCCGTGAACGCCGCCCAGGGTCTTCGGATCCTTAATCGCCGTGGTCACGCTCGGCGCGTTCGTGAAGTAGATATCAGGCCAGCCGTCGCGGTTGTAGTCGATCAGGATGACGCCGCCGCTCATCGACTCCACAATGTACTTCTTTGCGGGATCAGAAGTATGGAAGAAGTGAATCCCAGCTTGCTTGGTAATGTCCACGAACTGCGGGATGGCGCGGTCCTTACACGTCGTCGACTTGGCGCCTGGCGGTGGTGCGGTCGGCGGCGGATGGCCTTCCTGCGCCTGCAAAACACCTGTGCAGAGTGCGGAGACAAGAACTGAGCGTAGAACCTGATTGATCTGCATCATGGTTTCTGCTGGAGCGTCTGGTTCACCTCTGTGCGCGTCAGCTCGCGGTACACGTGAGGGTCGAATGGACTTCGATCTCGACCATTCTGATTCGTCAAATCGTTACCGATAAATTTAACAGCTTCTCCACGGGAATTTAACGACAGTCGTTTCGCTTCGAGCCTAATGTCCTTTTTCATAAAGGAGAAAAGGCCATGAGACACCCCATACACTCCGCAATTCTCACAGGAATGGTTCTGGTAGCAACATCCGCATTCGCGGCCAGCAAAGCCACCGTGAACATCCCCTTCAGCTTCAGCAGCCAGGGGCATAGCTATCCGGCCGGCCAATATGTGGCCACGCTCGACACCACCCATAACGTGCTTGCGTTGAGCAACAAGACCGAAACCGCAATCTCTGCCCGTTGGGTCGTGGGTCCAGCGGATTACAACCCCAACGAAGAGCATTTGACCCTCAAGTTTGATGATCTGGGCAACAGCCACACCCTGCGCACCGTGCAGCTCGGCCCCCGGATCACATCGAGACTGGACGCTCCCGCGCGTCACCACGACGCCGGCGCCACTGCCACGGTGAGCGGCCAGTAACGCAGAACAACTCGTCACAGCCCGCGTTGGGTCTCTCCGGCGCGGGCCTTTTTTTGCTTACACGCGAACCTCAGGCGTCAGATACTCCGGCCCCACCGGATCCATCACTGACTCCTGCACAATCGCATCAATGTCTGCCATAGCCCGCTCATCCAACTTCCACCCGAAGACCCCATCTACTGCATTCAGTTGCTCCGGCCGCTTGGCTCCCCATAACGCTGCACTGATTCCGGGACGGTCCAGCACCCAGCGCGCCGCCAGTTCCAGCACACGTTTTCCGTAGCGCTCGCGCGCAAACGCATCCAGCCGCTCCACCGCCCGCAGATATTGTTCGAATCGCGGAGGTTGAAATTTCGGATCCACGCGGCGAACGTCGCCTTCCGGAAAGTGCATCCCAGGCGTGAGTCGCCCTGCCAGCAAACTCCGGCAGAGTGAGCTATATGTCAGCACCGCAATGGAGTGGTCGCGACAATAGGGCAGTGTGCTCTCGTCAATCGCCCGCTCAAAGAGGTTATACGGCGGTTGGTCTGAATGGAGCGGAGCCACTTTCCGGAACGCTTCCATCTGCGCAGCAGAAAAGTTGCTGACGCCGATGGCCCGAATCCGGCCCTCTTCATAAAATTCCAGCAACACCTCCGCCGCGCGTTCTACAGGAAGAGTGGTGTCTGGCCAGTGAATCTGGTAAAGGTCCACGTAATCCGTACCCAATCTGCCCAGCGAATCCTCAAACTCCTGCCGCAGCCGTGCCGGATCTGAATTCGCAAAGCATCCGCGCTCATTCCACTCCAGTCCCGCTTTGGTGGCGATATAGAAACGCTCGCGATTCCCATGCTGACGGATCGCCTTGCTGACAATTTCCTCCGCGCGTCCGTATCCATAAATCGGCGCCGTATCGATCAGGTTGATGTCATGGTCGAAAATCGCAAGGCAGGTCGCAACCGCATCGCTCTCGCTCACTTCGCCCCACTCCGAGCCGCCAATCGCCCAGGTGCCCAGTCCAACTCGCGAGACTCGCGCAGAATTCAAGAGGAAATATTCCATGAGTGCCAGCATATAAGATTGCTTGTGTAATTTTCCGGAGGGCTACGATGACCATTTCCCGAAGAACATTCTTTTCAGCAGCTGCAATGGCTGGCGCAGGCGCGCTAGCCGGGCGCAACCTCTTTGCAGCCTCCACGGCTCCGCTCATCGGGCTGCAACTCTATAGTGTTCGTACCCCTCTGGCAAAAGATTTTGCAGGAACGCTGAAGCAAGTAGGCGCAATTGGTTATCGCCAGGTGGAAGCAGCCGGCTTTTTCGGGCATAGCGCGTCAGACGTGAAGCAAATGATGGCCGATACCGGACTCGACTGCATAAGCGCGCACTATGCACTGGCCGATCTGCTGAAGTCCACCGACGACATCATCGGTTACGCAAAGGCTCTTGGACTCGAGTACGTTGTCTGTTCATCGCCATGGGCGAAGGACGCCGCTCGTCTTGAAAACTACCCGGGCGGCTCGTGGCAGGGCATTCAGCACGCCATGACTCTCGACGATTGGAAGTGGAGTGGGGAGCAGCTCAACAAGATCGGGCAGAAAATGCGCGCCGCCGGGCTGAAGCTCGGCTATCACAATCACACTATGGGGTTCCGCGAACAAAATGGAAGCACAGGATACGCCGTCCTTCTCGCCGAAACCGACCCCGGTCTCGTTACCATGGAACTCGACTGCGGATGGGCCTTCGCTGCCGGTCACGATCCGGCTGAGATGTTGCGCCGCCATCGCGGCCGCATCTCGATGCTGCACATCAAGGACCTGAAGCCTGCACCCGTCGGAACAGAACCAGGCGCCCGCATTTCTACCGAGATAGGGGCTGGGGTTATCGATTACGGGCCGATCTTCAAGACCGCCGAAGCAACCGGCATAAAACATTACTTTGTAGAGCAGGAGGAGTTCGATGGGCCTGTGTTCGAAGGCATCAAAGTCGACTATCGCAACTCCAATATTCTGGCTCGCGGCGGCAGGCTCCATCGGCGCGCCGGCTAACCGCCGACGCAGTTAGATATGGCAACTGGCGAGGCCGCGCTTCTCCAGGTACTTCTGGTGGTAATCCTCGGCTCGCCAGAAAGTCTGCGCCGGAACCACCAGCGTCACAATCGGCTTCGCAAACTTCTTCTCAGCAGTCAGCCGCGCTATGGTCTCCTTCGCGGCGGTCTCCTGTTCCGGTGAGTGGAAGAAGACGACACTGCGGTATTGTGTCCCCCAGTCAGGCCCCTGCCTGTTCCACTGTGTCGGATCATGCAGCTCAAAAAACAAATCAAGCAGTCGCTGATAGCTCACCTTCGCGGGATCATAGTCAATCTCGACCACTTCGGCATGACCCGTTGCGTCTGAGCAGACATCGCGATAGCTGGGCTGCTCGGTGCTGCCGCCTTCGTATCCGACCGCGGTCTGCGTGACTCCCGAAACCTGCTGAAACCGCAGTTCTACACCCCAGAAGCATCCCGCGCCGAATGTCGCTTTCGCCATGACAGTCCCTCCACTTGAATTAGATGCTCCAGCAGCCACAAGATTCAAGGCTTGCGACCGGTACTCTTGGCTGGCGTCGCCTTCACCACCCGCGTCGCTCTACGCAGTTTTTCCACTTCCGCTTCACTCAACTCGCGCGCTTCGCCCGGCTCTAAGTCCAGCACCAGCGGACCGTACCCAATGCGACGAATCTTCTCCACATGGTGCCCAATCTCTTCGAACATCTTGCGAATCTCGCGGTTCCTGCCCTCTATCAGCGTCAGCTCATACCAGGGATTCTCCGCGTCACGAAATATTCTCACTTTTGCCGGGGCCGTCAGTACGCGGCCTTCCTGGGAGCCATGCCTGCCGCGCTCAATCATTATGCCCTCGCGAATCTGCTCCAGCCCGTGCTCCGACGGCCTGCCGCTCACCTTCACCAGATATTTCTTTTCAACCTTGGCCGCGGCCCGCGTCAATGCATTCGCCAGCGCACCGTCGTTCGTCATCAGCAGCAGACCCTCACTGGCATAATCGAGCCGACCCACCGGAAACACTCGCTCGCCGCCACGAATCAACTGCATCACGGTTGGCCGGTTCTGTGGATCGCTCGCCGTCGTCACATAGCCCTTCGGCTTGTTCACCATGAAATACCGAAGTCGCTCAGCGCCGTGCAGCAGCTTTCCGTTTACGCGGATGTGGTCTCGCGAGGCGTCCGCCTTCGTGCCAAGCGCCGTGACAACTTTGCCGTTCACCTGCACGTGGCCGGCCTGAATCAGCTCTTCAGCCTTGCGCCGCGAACATACCCCGGCGGCGGCAAGAATTTTTTGCAGCCGCTCCTCGCTCATTCATTTCCCTCTTCGGCAAGCTTCTCTTCAGGCTCGGCGTCGAGCGCAGCGGAGTCTTGTTCCAAAGCTGTGCCCTCAAAAGGCAAATCGCTCGGCGCAACCGCGTCTTCGGTCTCGGTGAGCTCCCCGGCCATCTTTTCGAACTCTTCCATTGAAGGAAGTTCATTCAAATCCTTCAAACCGAATCGCAGCAGAAATTCCTTCGTCGTCTTGTAGAGGATCGGTCGTCCGATCACCTGTTTGCGCCCCGCCGTTGTAATGAGCTTGCGGCTCACCAGCGAACCAAGCACGCCACCCGAGTCCACGCCACGAATCTCGCTCACCTCAGGCGCAGTAACCGGCTGCTTATAAGCAATTACGGCCAGCGTTTCCAGAGCCTGCAACGACAGCTTCATAGGAGGCTTCAGACTTTTTACAAAGGAGCGCACCGCGTCGTGATACTCCGGCTTGGTCGCCACTCGATAGCCGCCGGCAATCTCGCGAATCTCCACTCCCCTATCGCCTTCGCCGTACTCCGCCACTAATTGGCCGATGATTCTGCGCGCTTCATCGCGCAACTCGCGCTCACGCTGCCGGGCCGCGCGCTTCTCGTCTTCAACTGACGCTCCGGACTCCGCAGGCGCCGCTGCTGGCTGCTCCTCCGACGGGCCAGCCTCCACCGAAGCATCCTCCGGCGGCGCGAGTGATGGCTCTTCCGCTGAAGCGGACTCTTCACGCTCGGCAGCTTCGGCGGCCACTCGCGAGCGGCGTTCCTCGATGAGTTCCTCTTGAAACAGCGCGGCGATCTGCGCCAGCGTCACCGGCTCTTCCGCGGCATAAATTACAGCTTCGATTTTTGCTTTCAGGCTCATATGTCAACGGGGATAAAACGCTGCTCTTGATGTTACAGAACCACGTGCTTTTGCGTCAGGACCAGTCGTCGCGCATCTGCGCAATGCGTTGGTTGATGACTTCCTCAAATTGCTCGTGCTTCTTAATGAAAATCTCGCTGAAATTGCTGTCCTGCCGCAGCAAAATAGCCTGCAGTCGCACCATTTCCAGCAGCGCCAGGAACATCGCAATCAGCGCCTTCTCTGACTTCGTATTGCCCAGCAGCCGGCGCAGCGCAATCGGGCGGTCCTCCATCATCAGGCGGCGGCGCATAAAATCGATCATCTGCGCTACCGTAACCGAGTCCTCTTCCACATCCAGGATCGGGCGGTTCTTCGCGCGATCGAGAATCTGCTGGAAGACGCGCACAAGGTCCATCGTGTCCGCCGCAATTTCCGGCTCCGTGCCCTCGGCGTTGCGAAAATCCTTGATCCCCGGATTCGTCCACGTCGCCGCTTCTATCTGCTGTCTCTCGTGGAGCATCTGCGCCGCATTCTTGAAGCGCTCGTGCTCCAGCAGCCTCTCCACCAATTCAAGACGCGGGTCCTCGGCTTCGCCTTCCGCAACTTCAACTGGAGAGCGCGGCAGAAGCATGCGGCTCTTAATGTGAATAAGCAACGCGGCGGTGTAAATAAAATCTCCAGCCACGTCCACATCGGTTTCCTTCAGATGCTCGACATACGCCAGGAATTGCGCGGTGATCTTCGCAATCGGAATGTCGTAGATATCGATGTCCTGCTTGCGGATCAGGTCCAGCAGCAGGTCGAGCGGGCCGTCATAAACCTTGCCCACCGTAACCGAAAACGGAAATGCGGACTCCGTGTCCTTCTTAGGAGTGGCAGGAGCTCCGGGAGTCGCGGGCGCAGCCGAAGTCGCGTCCTCGCTGCGTGGCTGCGCCGAGGTTTTTTTCTGTTCCTCAGCCATCTCTAGTCTCCCAGCCCCATGGCGCTGCGCACCTGCACCATCGTCTGCTCGGCACGCCCCGTGGCACGCTCTTCTCCCGCCGCTAGTATCTCGGTCACCAGCTTTGGGTTCTCCTCAAATCTCCGCCGCCGCTCCTGGATGGGCGCAAGTTCTGCCACCACCGCGTCTGCGACCCAGCTTTTGCATTCAATGCAGCCAATGCCGGCCGTCGTGCAGCCTTCCCACACCTTCTGCTGAACCTCCGCACTGGAGAAGACCTTATGCAAATCGCCAACCGGACACACTTCTGGATTCCCCGGATCGGTCCGCCG
>DASZAG010000181.1:0-3040 GCA_035945555.1 Acidobacteriaceae bacterium | reverse complement strand
GCGACATGCCGCGCGATCGTCGAGCGGCATGGAGGAAAGATCTGGGCTGAGGCAGAAGAGGAAAAAGGTGCGGCATTCCATTTCACCTGGCCGGTCGTTCCGGTTCGCCTATCCCAACCGAAGGGCAGCCCATCTCGCGAGACTGTCACTTGCTGCAAGGAACCAGTTAGCTGATTATCGGCATTTGCGCTCTGGTTAGGCACCCTAAGGCCCGGATTACCGGCCACTCGTACAAAGCTCAGATTTGCGTGACGCGCGGGCCTGAAATCTGGTTCCGGGAAGTTGGGCGACACCGGAACGATATTCGCCATTGAACTAAGCCTCCGGCGGTCCGAGCGGTAAAAGCCAGTTTTCGGCGATCACGATTTTGTGGTCTGGTCACAACGAAAGGAGCTATCGTTGTGACACCACTGCGCCAACGGATGCTGGAAGATCTCCAGATCCGCAACTACTCGCCCACTACCATCCGGATTTACCTGCGCTGCATCCGCGAGTTCGCCCGGCACTTCCGCAAGCCACCCGACCAGCTCGGCGTCGAACACATTCGTGAGTATCAGCTCTTCCTCGTGAAGGAAAGAGCGGTCTCCCTTCCGAGCTATATCCAGGCGGTCTGTGCGCTGCGCTTCTTCTACACCCAGACGCTCCACCACAACATCGACATCGAGCGCATTCCTTTTCCGCGACGCTCGCGAAAGTTGCCGTCGATCCTCAGCCGGGACGAAGTACAAAAGCTCCTGGAGGCGCCGCGCACGCTGTGCCATCGCGCTTTGTTGGCGACTCTGTATGGCGCCGGGCTCCGCGTCAGTGAAGTCACGCAACTGAAAGTCGCCGACATCGACGCGCGCCGCAGCGTCCTGTGGGTGCGCCAGGGCAAAGGACGCAAGGACCGGCAAACGCTGCTGTCCCCCAAGCTCGTCGAACTGTTGCGCGCCTACTGGCGAGCGGAACGACCGCGTGAGTGGCTGTTCCCGAGCGCGACCGGCAGTCGACCGATCTCCCCCAAAGCGGTTTTCCTGGCCTGCCGCAGCGCCGCACGCACGGCCGGCATTCCTAAACCGGTTCATCCGCACTCGCTGCGTCACGCCTTCGCCACGCACCTTCTGGAATCCGGCACCAACCTGCGCACGATCCAGATCCTGCTGGGCCATGCCAACCTGGAGACCACCGCGCGCTATCTGCAAGTCGCCGACATCGCCGTGCGCTCCACGCCCAGTCCGCTGGATTCGTTGGATCTTCACTTCCAGCCGTGAACCCGCGTCGGCCCGAGATGGCCGACATCGTCCGCACTCACCACGGCCCGTTGTTGGCGCGCTGGAATCACGTGCTCTCGCGCGAACAGCGCAAGGCGCTCGGCGACATTCGCGACTGCCGCTCGGCCGCGCTGGGCGGGCGCGTCGAGCAATGTGATCGCTGCGGACATCGCGTCATCTTATATAACTCGTGTCGCAACCGGCATTGCCCCAAGTGCCAAGCCCAGGCTCGCGCGCGTTGGCTGGCCCAGCGCGAATCCGAGCTTCTGCCTGTGCCTTATTTCCACGTCGTGTTCACGCTGCCTTCGCAGATCGGACGTCTGGCTCTGCAGAATCCGAAACAGATTTACACCATCCTGTTTCGCTGTGCAGCACGCACGCTGCTCGACGCCGCGGCCGAGCCGAGGCTGCTCGGCGCCTCCATCGGTTTCCTCGCCGTGCTTCACACCTGGGGCCAGAACCTGCACTTGCATCCGCACCTGCACTGCGTCGTCCCCGGCGGCGGAATCTCGCTGGACGGCACGCGCTGGATCGGTTGCCCAAAATCCTCTTTCTTCCTTCCCGTGCGGCTCCTCAGTCACCGCTTCCGAACATCCTTCCTGCGATCTCTTCGCCGCGCCTTTCGCAAGGGCGCTCTGCGCTTCCATGGCGAACTGCAAGCTCTCTCTGAACCCGCCGCCTTCCTAACTCTCTGCGATCAGGCCGCGGCCATCGATTGGGTGGTGCACATCAAACCTCCCTTCGGCGGACCGCGCCGAGTGCTCAAGTATCTGGCCCGCTACACCCACCGCGTCGCCATTTCCAATCACCGCCTGCGCTCGCTCGAAAACGGCCGCGTTCGTTTCGAGTGGAAGGACTACACCCACCGCGCCCACACCAAGCTCATGACGCTCGACGCGGTCGAGTTCCTGCGCCGTTTCCTTTTGCACGTGCTGCCCACCGGCCTGATGCGCATCCGCCAGTTCGGGTTTCTGGCCCATCGGGTTCGCACATCGAAACTGCAACTGTGCCGCGCGCTGCTCGCCCCGCGGTTTCCGCAGCTCTGCGACCCAATTGCACCGGAGCCTAAAGATTCACCACACTGCCCGAGTTGCAAGCTCGGCCGCCTGATCGTGATCGAACTGTTCGGCGTGGCGCCGCCTGAATTTGCAGACACATCATGACCCATCCCTGGTCTCTCGCAATGTCGAATCTTCTGTCCCGGATGCGGGACTGGGCCGAGGTGTGTCTTGCGCCGCTCATCACGCACGCCCTGGTCGAGTTTGCGGCCACCGACTGCCGCGGCAGACACGTGAAAATCGGCCACGTCGCGCATCCTTTCACCCATCCAGCACACTGTGTCAGCCCGAAAAGTCCATTCAAACCCCATAGCTGATCCGGCTCAGTTCAATCAATTCTATCGGAAGTGCTCGCGCCGACCGTCCTGCACAAACGTAGCCTTCGCACGCTCGCACTCCCGATAGAATGCTCTTCATTATCGGCAACTAACGCTCGATTGGGAACGTTTGAATCCAGCGGTCCAGGTCGGCGTTTTCGCGCACGGATCGCTTCGATCAACGACCGCAATTTTGTCGTCCCGCCAATTCTTGCTCATTGCCTATTCCCGTATTGCGCTCCGACTTGGTTGCGCACACGGCCCGTCTAGTTTTTGTCGGCGCCTTTGCGTGCTCGAAGGGGGACCGAGTCGTCCCCCTTTCGGGCTTAAATGCGAGATTTACTGCCAGTGACCTTGGACCCAAATGTATCCGCCGGTCGTGGGCTGCCAATGGCCCGGTGTCCAGGCAGCGGCC
>DASZAG010000180.1:0-24042 GCA_035945555.1 Acidobacteriaceae bacterium | reverse complement strand
CTTCTACATCGACCACGACAGGTACTGGCTTCCCGTTAAGGAGAGCAGGTTTGAACTTGTATTGCGATACCGCGACGATAGCGTTCAACGAGAAAGCCGGATCGGGTGTCCGGACCACGCGAATGTGGGTCGGAAGTCCGCTGGTATCAATCACAAGGCTCAATACGCAGATTCCGCCAATCTTCTTTCGTCTGAACTTGTCTGGAAATTCCGGATCAACCGCATAAACAAGACGCGGAGCGGAGACGCCGTTTCCAACCTTACGAACCGCGCCAGGCGGGGCCGAACCTACGGAGGCGGGCGCGGGTTTCACATCGTTCGGCCCAGTTGAGCCAAGGGTGTCAAGCTCGGACGCTTCAGTCTCAGGAGACTTCCCGGCGAAGAACTGCTGAAAGTTGAATGCGAACACCCGCTCTATTGCCGCGTCGAGACCCTCTGGATGCAATGGGTCCACTGCGATCATGATCTCAACGTCCTCATGCAAGAGAATGAATCGAATGTCTTTGAGTGTTGGAGACGACGATTCCGTCTGGTAAACCAAGACCAATCGCTTACTCTTGATTCTCAGTTCCGTGGATGATTCGTGAACCTTTTCGATTTTCACGGCGCTAAAGGCGAATGGTCCCGGCGTGTCCGCGCCCAATATCCTTCCTTGCGCATCGAAATTGATCTTGCTTCCCAATTCCATTCCTCGCAGAAAAACGATCTTGCCTTTTAGGCTCCTGACGAGTTGAGACGGCGAGTCAGCCGCACTGCACACCAAAGGCCCGCAGAGCAGAAGGCAGCAGATGAGCCGGAGCAGATTTTTCATCGCTGCCAGAGTGCCACAGCACAAACAAATTGACCAGAAGAATATTTCCGTTCGCATCTCAGCAAT
Organism: Acidobacteriaceae bacterium; assembly: GCA_035945555.1. Taxonomy (GTDB): domain Bacteria; phylum Acidobacteriota; class Terriglobia; order Terriglobales; family Acidobacteriaceae; genus Silvibacterium. Next base: position 23,165 of record DASZAG010000180.1, on the reverse strand, counting down.
CGTGGAGGGATGCGGTGCGCACAAGCGATCGGGACACGCTGCTCTTTTTTCTGGCTATGACTGCCGGCTCTTCGGATGGATGGAGCTACTTCGGCCTGGGTCACGCGTTCGTGGCTAACATGACCGGCAATACCGTCCTGGTCGGTGTCGCCGTATTCGACAAGAGTGAAGGAATCGTTCGCCCACTGCTTTCGCTTGTCTGTTATCTGGCCGGAGTAGTGGCAGCCGCATTCCTCAACAGGCATGTGCGTCAAGGTTCTATATGGTCAAGGGCTACCACCATCACAATGATGATTGAGGCGGTTCTTATCGCAGGCGCGGAGGTCGCATGGGTCGCGCTTCGGATGCACGGTGTTAAAGAACTTTTTGCGCTGTTGGGCTGCCTCGCATTTGCGATTGGATTGCAGAGCGGTGCCATGCTTCAGTTGAAAATCCCCGGCGCTGTGACGACCTACATCACCGGCACGTGGACGAATTTGATCAGCGGTCTTGCCCGGCTCCCCAACTCAAAAAAGCCTCAGGAACCAAACCAGAAGGTTCAGTTTGCAGAGCGCCTCATCGTGCACGGGGGAATTCTCGCAGTGTATATATTGGCTGCCGTGCTTACCGGATGGGTGTTCGTTCACCAGCCCCTTGCGGCAGGCGCGCTTGCGGCTGCATCGGTGTGGACCGTGGCGCTGTATGCAGCATTTTCCAAAGGAGACTCGTCAGACGTCAGCAACAAAAAATTGTCATAGCGCTATGTGCCGGAAGGCTGCCAAAGCTCCACCCGGTTTCCCGCCGGATCAGTAAACCACCCGAACTTGCCGTAGTCATACTGTTCCCGTTTCGGGTCTACAGTAACCCCATCCGCGGAAAGGCGATCAAGAACCGCATCCAGGTCATCCACCTGGAAATTGAGCATCGCCGGCTGTGACGTTGGAAAGTAGTCAGAAGCATTCGGAAAGAATGCGACGGCGATCTGGGCCTTCTGCGCCTGCGCCGGAAAAGTGAAACATCCGTTCGAGTGGCTGATGCCCAGATGCTTCTCATACCATGCACCCAGCGCGTCCGGATCATTCGCACGCAGAAAGGCGCCGCCGAATCCTGTCACGTTTCCTTGCATTGCACTGGAAGTCTACACCTGCGGCGATACTCATTGCTCCATCGCTGCTTTCCAGTTATGCTTGCGAGCAATGACTACCCCGGCCATTGCTACGCGGGCGCTTACCCGCCGCTTCGGTTCGTTTATTGCAGTTGATAACGTCTCGTTAGATGTTGCTCCGGGTCAGTTCTTCGGCTTTCTTGGGCCAAACGGCGCGGGCAAGTCCACCACCATTAAAATGCTCACCGGCCTGCTCGAGCCTACGTCTGGAAGCATGGAGATTCTTGGCCAGCCTTTCTCGGCGAGTTCGCTCGACTTGAAGCGCCAGATCGGGGTAGTTCCGGAAGGAATGGCGCTGCTCACCCGCCTGACCGCGTCAGAATACCTTCGCTTTGTGGGCCGCATGTATGGGCTCGATCGCGATACGACCAACCAGCGGACCCGCGAGCTGCTTGACTTTATGCAACTGGCGAATGAGCCGAAGAAGCTGATTGCGGACTTCTCCCACGGCATGCAGAAAAAGCTGGCGCTGGCTGCGGCAGTGATTCACGGACCGAAGGTGTTGTTCCTCGATGAGCCTTTCGAGGGTGTGGACGCGATTGCGGCCGGCACTTTGAAGTCCATGTTGCAAGGGATGATCCATCGTGGCGCAACTATTTTTCTAACATCGCACGTGCTCGAAATTGTGGAACGCCTGTGCAGCCATGTCGCAATCATTCACAAGGGAAAGCTCGTCGCTAACGGGTCGCTTGAGGAGTTGCGCGCAGGGGTCGCCTCAAAGCTGCCGGGAGAGGAACGCGAGCAGCGGCTTACGCTCGAAGAAATTTTCCTGAACACGGTCGGCGCAGAGAGTGCAGAGGCCCCGGCGGAGCTGTCGTGGTTGGCGTAAGCGTTCGCGCACAATTCGCCGCAGTCGCGCAGATGCGCTGGCGCATGCTGCTGAACTCGTTTCGGACCAAGCGCGGCGGCTTTGAAGCGGGCGCGCGCATTTTCTCCCGGGCATTCTTCGGGCTCATCGGGCTTGGCATCGGCATTGGACTGGGCTTTGCGGGGTGGCAGATTGCGGCCCATAATTCGTTGCGCGAGCTATCCGCCCTGCTGTGGGCGGTGATGGCTTTCTGGCAACTTGTGCCTATCACGGTTGCTTCGTTCCAGGAGAATGCCGACCTCAGCATCCTGCTGCGCTTCCCGGTCAATTTCGCTTCGTACGCACTGTTCTACATTCTGTTTGGGCTGTTCGATATCGGCTCCATTGTCGGTGGAATTGCCTTGTTCGGGATCTGGATTGGAGCGTCCGTCGCGCGGCCAAATTTGATGGGCTGGATTACGCTTGCGCTTGCCATCTTTGCAGTCTTTAACATTCTGCTGACGCGAATGATTTTCTCGTGGATTGATCGCTGGCTGGCTCAGCGCAGGACTCGAGAGATACTCGGCGGAGTCTTCCTGTTCCTGATGCTCGGCGCTCAATTGCTGAACCCAGCGTTTTACGGCAATCCGGGACGCCATCGTCGGGTAGGCCCCAGTCACGCGATGATCATGCGGCACCTGAAAACCGTGGAGCGGGTGCAGGCTTTCCTGCCGCCGGGCTTCGCAGCCGACGCAATCGATGGCGCGGGCCGTCATGAGCCATTCCTGGCTGGCGCCGACCTTATGTTGCTGGCGTTGTATGCGGCCGCGACTGGATCATTGCTGGCTCTTCGATTGGGGGCAGAATATCGGGGCGAAAGCCTGGGCGAAGCGCCTCGGCGCACGGCGAAAGCAGTCTCAGCGACCAGCAGCGTGCGTCTTGAAGGCCCCGGGCCTGTCGCGGCGGTAATCGAGAAGGAAATCCGCTACTTGATGCGCAGCGGGGTAATGCTCTATGGGCTGCTTGCTCCTTTGCTGATCGTTTTTCTTTTCAGCGGCAACGGGCGAGGCGCCGGCCCCGGATTTCGAGTGCAATACGCGCTGCCCATTGGGGTTGCGTACGGATTCCTTGGCCTCACCCGGTTTATCTACAACAATCTTGGCGGTGAGGGCGGCGGTATCCAGCTCTATTTCCTCTCACCGACGCCTCTCCGCAAAGTGTTGCTGGCAAAGAACATCGTACATACCATGATCTTCCTGCTGGAACTGGTGCTGGTGTGTGCGATCGTGATCATTCGCACCGGGCTGCCCACGCCCCAAATGCTTTTCATCACTTTCGCCTGGCTGCTCTTTGCGGTACCGGCACAGTTGGCCATCGGAAATGTCTTGTCAATCACAATGGCCTACCGGATGAACATGACGCGCATGAGCCGCGAGCAGGGTGCCACCGGCAACGGCTTGCTAAGCGTGTTGGCGCAGCTAGTGATCTTTGGCCTGGGGGCTGCCGTGTACCTGCCGCTCACCCTTTGGGGTCACGAGAACCTCGCCGCTCCCATTCTGCTGGTGATGGCCGCAGGATCCACTTTTTGCTGGCTGCGGACGCTAAGCAATTCGGATGGAATGATAGCTGCGCGGCGCGAATCGCTGATTGCGACGGTCTACCGGGCGGCGTGAGCGCAATCAAAGTAGACTACAGATCGATCACATGCTTCCGCGGCAACATCCGCTGGTGCAGGACTCTGCTAACAATAATTCTTCCCGCATGCGGGCGATAGAAAATCACATGCCGTCCCTGCTCAACGCGGCGGAGTCCCGGCTTTACCGCGTGACACTCACGCCCAACCAACGGAGACTTACTGATGCGACGCACACACTCCTCAAGTTCGTTCACATAACAAAGAGCCTGCTCCGCAACCCAGATACGGGCGGTGTACCGAGATATGCCTTTTAGATCCTCGAGCGCCAGACGGGAGAACTTGACCTCAGGCAACATTCACCTTGTCTGAAGATCGTTGGCGAATATAACGCCGCAATTCTTCAAAAACATCGGTTTCTGCGATTCCGCTCTCGTCTCCAGCCTGAATCGCCGCGCGAAGAGCGTCCAATCTTGCCTGATCTTCCTTCTCGTCCTCTTCTAATGCGCGTAGGCCAGCCCGCAGAACCTCGCTTGCGTTGGCATATCGTCCCTCGCGGATGCGCCTGGCGACGAATTTATCCATCTCGGGAGTCAGGTTGATATTGCGCGTCGGCATAGAATTCTCATACTTGAGCTTAGTCGATTTGGCAATAATTGGCAACGGGTAATTCCCAGCCGAAACCGCACGCCGCACTGGTCGGTTTGAAAGGACCGCTCTTGGTCCAGAGTCTGATTCTTCAATTGACTTCACCCCCAAAGTTCCCGTATTCTAAAGTCCTTGCGTAGTCCACGTCTGCCCGTGCGTCTGTACGGGCGAGGGACGAGTGGAGGCCCGGTCCGATTGGATTGGGTTCAGTCTGCGCCAGCCTCACGCGAACAGCAATTTGTAAGCAGCGGGGAAGCTTTTGGGGTCCTCGCAAAGTTGCACGCGATTGGTCCGCGCATGGCGCAAGCGGTTTTTAGGAGAAGGAACGAGCGATGGCAACATATATCCCGAGCGCGCACGAGATTGACCGCAAGTGGTTCGTGGTGGACGCCAGCGGCAAAACGCTGGGTCGGCTGGCCACGGAGGCGGCAAGTGTACTCTCCGGCAAGCGGAACCCGAAGTATGTGCCCTACATTGATATGGGCGATCACGTGGTAGTTATCAATGCGGAAAAGATACGCCTGACCGGACTTAAGAGCCAGCAGAAGGTCTACCGCCGTTATACGGGGTTTCCAGGCGGACTGCGTGAGGAGTCGTTCACGCGTTTATTGGAGCGCAAGCCCGAGAAGATTGTGGAAGAGGCGATCAAGGGCATGCTGCCCAAGACCAAGCTGGGCCGCAAGATGGCAAGCAAGCTCAATGTTTACCGCGGCGACAAGCATCCTCATGCCGCGCAGAAGCCAGTGGCTCTGGAAATCAACGCGTAACTTTAGAGAGAGACCAGGATACAGATGGCAGATTTGGTTCAATACTACGGAACGGGCCGGCGCAAGTCGGCAATTGCGCGCGTGTTTCTGCGCCCCGGCAGCGGCAACTTTGCGGTCAACGGCAAGGGCCTGGAGACCTACTTCGTCACCGAGCAGCAGCGCGTGGCGGCAAAGCGTCCTCTTGCGCTGACCGAGACGGCAGGCTCGTTTGACGTCGTGACCAATGTTCACGGCGGCGGCGTGACCGCGCAGGCAGATGCAGTGAAGATGGGCATTGCCCGCGCGTTGCTCGAGTTCAACGCGGAGCTGCGCAAGACGCTGAAAGGCGATGGCCTGCTCACCCGCGATGCGCGCGGCAAAGAGCGTAAGAAGTACGGGCAGAAGGGCGCCCGCAAGCGGTTCCAGTTCAGCAAGCGCTAGTCGGTCGCTGATGCAAGTTTGGAGTTGCCGGTTTCTGACAACCAGAATCCGAAGCCGGCGGCTCAAAATATTAGGTAGTTAAATCTTCCCGTGAGGGAATCAATTCCGGCCCTGGTAGGCCGGAATGCAGTCCACAAAGGAGGCTGTTTGGCTAACATCACCATGAAGGAGCTGCTCGAAGCGGGAGTCCACTTCGGGCATCAGACAAAGCGCTGGGATCCGCGGATGAAGGAATACATCTTCGGCGAGCGCAATGGCATTTACATCATCGACCTGCAGAAAACCCTGAAGATGTTCAAGGAAGCCAGCAAGTTCGTTACGGACCTGACGGCTGAAGGGAAGGTCATCCTCTTTGTCGGCACCAAGCGGCAGGCGCAGGATGCGATCGCGGAAGAAGCGACCCGGTGCGGCATGTTCTACATCAACCAGCGCTGGCTGGGCGGCCTGCTGACCAACTGGGTGACGGTGCAGAAGTCGGTGAAGCGCCTTCAGGAACTGGATGAGATGGCTGTCGACGGCCGTTACGACCTCCTCACGAAGAAGGAAGTCATCAAACTGGAGCGCGAGCGCAAGCACCTGCAGGCGAACCTTGCCGGTATCAAAAATATGCGCCGCTTGCCCGACGCAATCTTCGTAGTGGATTCGAACAACGAAGCCATCGCCGTGAAGGAAGCCCGCAAGCTCGGCATTCCGGTGGTCGCTGTTGTCGATACGAACTGCGATCCAACCGTTGTGGACCACGTGATCCCGGGCAATGACGACGCGCTGCGCGCCATCCGCCTGTTCACCTCGAAGATCTCCGATTCGGTGATCGAGGGTGTGCAGATGGCGGGCGACAAGCAGTCGGCCGAGGTGGCTGGAGTTACGGCCGACGTTCAGGCTGGAGCGGAAGAGGGAAGCGATCAGGCCACAGGCGAGCAGGCTGGCGAAAGCGACGTAGTCGATCTGGAAGCGGCTCTCGGCGGAGGCATCCGCAAGGCGCCCGCGATCGTTGCGGCGCTGGAAGAAGCCGAGGCGGCGGAAAGCAGCCTTTAAGACTTGCGCGGCGCGAATCGGGGTCCCCGGCACGCGCGGTTTTCGCGTGTTGGGGTGACCAATCGCCGCTCGAAGTTCAGGAAGCGTGGCTGCGTTCATAAAACGGCCACGCTTTCTTTGTGTTCAGGATTGAAAACGTATCAGGCTAAAAGAGGATTGGAGAATCATGTCCGCAGTGACTGAAAAAATTGATGCAAAACTGGTGAAACAGCTCCGTGACAGCTCGGGCGCGCCCATGGGCGACTGCCTGAAGGCGCTGCAGGAGTCCAAGGGCGACATGGAGCAGGCGTTCGTCATTCTTCGCAAGCGCGGCATGGCGTCTGCGGCGAAGAAGGCGTCGCGCACCACGAACGAGGGTGCGGTCGGAACTTACATCCACGCCGGCGGCAAGATTGGCGTGCTGCTCGAAGTGAACTGCGAGAGCGACTTTGTGGCTCGCACGGCGGATTTCCAGGAGCTGCTGAAGGACATCGCCATGCACATCGCAGCGGTTGATCCCCGCTACATCCGCAAAGAGGATGTGACGACAGAGGACCTGGAGCGCGAGAAGGATATATATCGTGCGCAGGCTGCCGCGACCGGCAAGCCGGCTCCGGTAGTCGAGAAAATCGTCGAGGGCAAAATGGGCAAGTTCTACGAGGAAGTCTGCCTTCTGGAGCAGCCCTTCATCAAGGAGCAGTCGGTTACCATCAAGGACCTGATTGCGACTAAGATCGGCAAGCTCGGCGAGAACCTCTCCGTGCGCCGTTTCGCCCGCTTCAAGGTCGGCGATCCTAACTGGACCGTGGCGCAGATCAAGGCTTCGGACGAGACGCCCCAGGCGTAAATTACAACAAGCCAGGAATGAAAGGCCCGGATGCATCTTCTGCGTCCGAGCCTTTCGTTTTTGCACACGCCTACAATAGCTTGTATGCAACCTTCCGACGTTGCCGCCCGCCGCACTGCATTCCGCCGCCTGCACGAGAGTGGATGTTTCGTGATCCCGAATCCGTGGGACATCGGCTCCGCGCGCTATCTGCGGGGACTCGGGTATAAAGCACTCGCAACGACCAGCGCTGGATTCGCATTCTCACGCGGCCTTCCCGATGATGAGCACGCGGTTGGGCGAGATGCGGTGCTGGCTCATGTGGCTGAGATTGTGGCGTCAGTCGATCTGCCGGTGAACGCTGACTTCCAGTCCGGCTACGCGGTTGAGCCCGAAGCTGTCGCTCACAGCGTGAGCCTGTGTATGGCGACTGGAGTCGCGGGGCTTTCAATCGAAGATGCGACTGGCGATCCCGGTCATCCGCTGTTTGAACTGCCTTTAGCGGTGGATCGCATTCGAGCAGCGCGAGAGGCCATTGGCGACTCGGGAGTGCTGCTGACCGCCCGCGCCGAGTGTTTCCTGGTCGGACACGCAGATCCGCTGCGGGAGTCCATCCGACGGTTGCAGGCTTATGCTCAGGCTGGAGCGGATGTGCTGTACGCTCCCGGGCCGACCACGGCCGACGATATTCGTGCCATTGTTGAAGCTGCGGCGCCAAAACCTGTGAACGTACTGCTGAGTGCGAATACCGGCGTTACAGTCACCGACCTCGCCAAGCTGGGGGTTCGCCGGATAAGCGTCGGCTCGGCTTTTGCCCGTGCCGCGTGGTCCGGGTTTGTAAGGTCGGCGGCCGAATTGATTGAGCAGGGAACCCTCACGTCTTTGGACCGGACGATCACGCACGGGGAGTTGAACAGCTTTTTCGAGAAGGACCACAAGCAAAGCTAGCCCCCGACCATCGGGAGCGCCAATTATGCCGCTTCCATGATGGCGGCGAAGCCGCGTGTCGCTGGACGCGCAGTCCCGCGCCCGCCCGTGCGGCCGGCACCGTGAGATACTGCAATTGCATGTATAAACGCGTCGTTCTGAAGTTGTCGGGAGAAGCACTGGCCGCAGGCCGTGGATTTGGCGTCGACGTAGACCGTGTCCACGAAATTGCAGCCGAGATCGCCGAAATAGCAGAGCTGGGCGTTGAGATGGCTGTAGTGGTGGGCGGCGGCAATTTCTTCCGCGGCGTCGCCGAGCAGGCCAAGTCAATGGACCGCGTTTCCGCTGACAATATGGGCATGCTGGCAACCGTGATCAATGCGCTGGCCGTGCAGGACGCGATCGAGAAGCATGACTGCCACTGTCGTGTAATGTCCGCCATTGCTATGAACCAGGTCGCCGAGCCTTACATTCGCCGGCGCGCCATCCGGCACCTTGAGAAAGGGCGGGTCGTCATCTTCGCTGCGGGTACCGGTAACCCGTTCTTCTCCACTGACACTGCTGCCTCGCTCCGCGCCATGGAAATCGGCGCTGACGTGTTGCTGAAGGCCACCAAAGTCGAAGGCATCTACGACGCGGACCCGGTCATCGAAAAAAATGCAGTGAAATTCGACCAGATTACCTACATGGAAATCCTCCGGCTGGGGTTGAAGGTAATGGATACGACGGCTGTGAGCCTGTGCAAGGACAACAATCTGCCCATGATCATCTTCAACATGAACCAGCCGGGCAATATCCGCCGTGTCGTATCCGGCGAAAAGGTCGGTTCGTTGGTTACGGCCTGAACGCGCTGTCCGGTATCCTCGTCTAATCCTCTAATTCGGGAAATCGAACAAGGAAACCTCTCTGAGCGCCAGTCCCCAAATCGAAGCGGCTGCCGAGTCGCATCCAGCACCAGCGCCCGCGCGGCCGCCGCGAAAAGAAATGCTGCCCGCGCTGACCGGGCTGCGCTGCTTCGCCGCGCTCAATATTGTCTTCTTTCACTTCTCGAACCCGCGCTGGTTCGGCCCGTTCGCCCCTATTGTGAACAACGGCTATACCTCGGTCAGTTTCTTCCTGCTGATGTCGGGCTACATTCTTGCCTACAACTACTCCGACCGCGCCCAGAAGGGGCAGCTCAAATCGGGCAGCTTCTGGATTGCCCGCTTCTCGCGGCTCTATCCCGTATACCTGCTGGCGCTGGTCATATCGCTGGGCATGCTGGTTGACGAGTGGCACGTCCGCAGTCACGCGCAGTTCGCGTGGGGACTGGTGCTGACTCCGCTGCTGCTGCAAGGCTGGCACCCGTGGCTCTCGACCTTCTGGAATACTCCGGCCTGGACGATGTGCGTCGAGGCCTTCTTCTACCTCATCTTTCCTTTCGTAGTCCTCTGGAAGCGCCCGAAGCGACTCTGGCCGCTTCTCTGGCTGCTGCTCGGTCTCTGGGCGCTGGCAATGGTTTGCCCGGGCCTCTATATGTGGTTCCATCCCGACGGGGTGGTACATGCCAACCGCTACACAGACGGCTTCTGGATCCGGGCACTGAAGTTCACGCCGACGCCGCACATTCCAGCGTTCCTGTTCGGGATAGCGCTGGCCGACCTCGACGCCATGATCCCGAGAGGCGCGCGCCAAAGGCTGATCTTCGGAGTCCTGGGCATGTGCGGCATCTACGCCATTCTTTACTACGGCGACAAGATGCCGTACCCCATGATGCACGACGGGCTGATGATGCCGCTGTTCGCGCTGGCAATTCTGGGTCTTGCAGGACACAACGTGATCGCGCGCTTCTTCGGCTTCGCGCCCTTCGCTGTTGTGGGGCAGTCGAGCTACAGTCTTTACATCCTGCACTTCAACATGTGGAACCTGATTCGCCACCATCATGTTATCGCCCGCCTGCACCTCACGCGGTTCGATCCATGGCTCACCTATGCGTTGTTGATTGGGGCGGCAATGCTGGTCACCTACTACTTCGAGAAGCCGTGTCAGAACTGGATTCGGAACCGGATGAAGCATTGAGGCAATGCCTGGCAGCTACCAGCCATGGATAGTAGCTAGTCTGCGGCGACCTGCTGTTCCTCGACGGTGGGCAGGAACATGCAAAATGTAGTTCCTCTGTGACCAGGCGTGACGCTGCTGCGCACCCTGATCCAACCCTCGTGTTTCTGCACAATCCCCTTACTCACCCACAGCCCCAGCCCGGTGCCCTTTTCAGCCTTGGTGGTAAAGAACGGCTGGAAAAGACTTGAATTGGTGCCATCGGGGATTCCGGCACCGTTGTCCGCCACCAAAACATAGACTCCTGGGCGTCCCGCAGCGCTACCGGCATCGGCTTGTGAGACGCGGATTTTGATCGTCTTCGAGCCGGCCTCAATTGCGTTTCCGATAAGGTTGGCAAACAACTGCCGCAGCTCTCCGGAGAAGCCGTAGATAGTGGCCCGGGTCCGGAATTTCGTCTCAATGACCGTGCCGCTCAGTTCCGCCCTGCGGGCAAAGAGGCTCACCGCGGCCTTGATTGGGTCAGCTATGTTCACAGCTGTGGCGTTTGTGCCCTGCCGATAGAATTCAAGCGTCTGCCTCGTGATGTGCGAAACGCGTTCGAGCTCGTCGCCCATCGTCCCGAGCCGCTCACGACCTGCCGGAGACAGATTCTCCTGGTTGAGCAGGTACCACAAGTTCATTACCGCTTCGAGCGGATTGTTTATCTCGTGAGCGATGGTGGCAGCCATCCGGCCAGCGGCGGCGAATTTCTCTGTGCTTCGCAGCGCGTCCTCTGTCTGCTTCTGCAGATCCTCGGCCAATCTGCGCTCGATCAGGTCCGCAGCCTGCCGTGCCACAATGTCAAGCATCCTGAAATCCCGCTCGGAGGGCTGGTGAATATACTTCCAGTGCGTCGAGAGCATCCCCAGGAGCTTGCCGTTGCGCGAGATGAGTGGGGTTGTTTGCCCAGCGCGGATACCCGCCTTGCGATAAGCCTCCTGGTCATCGGTGCCGGCCATCCAGTCGCAGTTCATCATGTCCGGAACCATAGAACGCCGGCAAGTGCGGAGAGCGGCGCCACATGTGCAGCCTGAATCAGCGCTTACCCATGTCCAGAACTTAACGGATTGCGGATCGAGTCCGCGATGCGCCAGCAGAAGCAGCTCGCCGCCGGTTCCGCGTTCCGGATACAGCATCTGAATGGTGCCGATACTGGAGCCCATGATCGCCATCGCTGCATCCAGAACCTTTTCGTAAAGGGCCTGTGGGTCGTCCTTGCGGCTGAGCTCGGAGCTGATGCTCTGCAGCCGCATCGAATCGGCGAGATCGGTAGCCATGCGCCTTTGAGTTTCGTTCAGGGCATTTGTTGCAAGCTCGCGATCAATGGCAATTCCGGCAATATGGGCGCCGAACTCGCCAATGCCGCGCTCCCATTTTGTGGGCTCATGCGGCTCGGCAAAAAACAAGGGGAATGCGGCTGCAATATTTCCGCTGGTCGTGGTTACCGGCGTAGAGTGAACTGCCGCAATCCCATGGGCGGCGCACAGGGCTCGAAATTCCGGCGACCATCTCACATCCGAAGCGACGTCGCTGCTGGTAACCGGCTCGCCTTTCGACATCGCCGCGCCGCAGGGGCCGATGGCCGCCTCGCAAATCTTCTCGCCGTAAACCCCTTTCGCGAATGATGCTCGCATCTCGACCCCAAACGCGCGCACGATCTTCCTGCGCGCTTCATCCGCCAGCATCACAGCCGCACTGGCATTGGGCACAAGCCGCGGCACTGCTGCGGTAAGTTCCGTGAGACACTGCTCCATCTGGCATCCGGTGGCGATCAGCTCAAGCAGACGCTTCTGCTCTACCAGCAGGGTCTCCGACCGTTTGCCAAGCGCTTCGGCGGTCTTACGCTCGATGGCGTTAGCCGCCGTCTGTGTCACAATTTCCACGAGCTCCTTTTCCTGCGGTCTGGGATCGCACGGGGTGCGATAGAAATTCGCAAATGTTCCCAGCACTCTGCCATCGGACCCGAAAATGGGCGTGGACCAGGTCGCACGAAGCCCGTACGGCCCAATGAGTTCCGCAAAGCGCTTCCATTTGGGGTCGGCAAAAACGTCGGGTGCCATCGACGGAGCGCGATCCGTCACGGCGTAGCAGCATGTTCCGATGAGTGACGCGACCTCAACGCCGGCGACAGCCTGGTTGTATTGGCCTGGCAGGCTCGGACCAATGCTGCGTTCAAAACGAGTGCCGGTTTCATCCAGCAGAAGAATGGAGCAGAGCATATCGTCGCCGCAGTGGCGCTCCACCTTCTCCAGCATATTGCTTAAGACGAAGTCAAGGGGCGCGCCCTCGGCGAGGCTTTGCAGCGTCTGCCGCTGGCACTCGGAAAGCACCTGCGCGCGCTTGCGGTCTGTGACGTCGCGCGTGGTGCCGGCCACGGCTTCCACTTCTCCATTCGCGCCGATGACTGGAAAGAAGATGTAATCATAGATGCGGCGGCCATATGTGCCATTGAATGCGACATCGCCCCGGATAGGCTGCCGCGTGACGATTACCTGCTCGATTTCGCGGTCGTGCATGGCAGCGTGCCAGGCGGGATAGCCGAGTTCAAGACAGTTCTTGCCGATGGCTTCGTCCCAGGATTTGCCCCACATTTTCAGCAACGCTTCATTGGCGAAGGTAAAGCGGTGATTCAGGTCGAAGACGTAGCCCAGGTCCGGGGTATTGGCCAGCACCGACTCATAAAGATGCCGCCAATGGGACGCCTCAGCGGCGAGCATATGCGTCCTGGCCGTTTCTGCGACCTGATTTTGAGCGAACTGAGCTTCAGTCTTCGGCGGATGGTGGGATACCCCTGAGATAGGGGTAGCAACGATTGGATTATCCGGGGCAATGGAAGCCATGGGAGAACGCCTACTGGGAAAGTCTAGTACAAAACCAGTTTGCCGAGTTTCATCCTGCGGCTCGTCGGGATTCGCGTGGGCTGGCAAAGACATCGACTACTCTTTTATTTTAATTGTTCGTTTCAATCGAAGCGGCGGAGCAAACAGCTTTACCCGGGCACCGAGAGCCGGGGTCGCCTCAACGCAGAGATTGCCGCCAATTTACTACGTTGAGTGATGCGGAAAGCGCTTTCGGGGTTGGCCCCATTTATGAGCGGATTAGAGCCCATGCAACAGTTGTTGAGCCGCGATGACCAGAGCGCGATTCGGCTTCGACATTCAGAGCATCTTCAAGCGCCGACCATGAGCAATCCAACTCGGCGGCCAGGATTTCCGAATCATCGGCGCCGTCGAAGTTAAGCTCACATATTCCAATGCCTTCGGCAGAGCGCACCGGAGGGCCGAAGACGCGGCAGGTGATGGGGCGTGCCGCATACAGATCGCATGCTCCCGTTTCCGGATCGAGAACAGGGCAGGGTTCGTCGTTAGCGAAATCCTCATGGCGGGGATCGGACTCGTCAAGCTGGCCAGTGATTGCATTACCCGGGAAATTAGGCTTGAGACGCTCGACGGACTCAGCTGCGCGGGCGCGAATCGCTTCCGCCCGGGCTGGATCACGTTGCTCCAACTCGATGAGCCCCGAACGGAGCCTTTCCGCGTCAAGCTGGCTGATGCTGAAAATGCCGATGCAACACTGCGTGCATCCGAGACGGCAATGCAGCCAATTGCCGGAGCGGCGCGCCGCGTCTGCAGCGGCCGCATCCACAATTTGCACGAGCTGTTGGCCGTGGTCGAGCATGCGCTAGAAGTTCAGCGTTACTCCCGCAGTGTACGAGCGCGGAGGAACGAAGTGAGTTCCGCTGAAAGTTGACAGGAAGTTATACAGCGCCACCTGGTTCGTGATGTTCGTCACAGAAAGGTTGGCGTTGGCCTTGAAACGGTCGGCGTGGAAAATGTTGTCCCATCCCGTGGACATGTCGAAGACGTTGCGTGGAGCAATGCGCGCCGGGTTACGGTCGGGGTCTTCAGTGCCGGGTGCGGGAATCCGCAGCAACTGAGAACTCAGGCTGCCGGGGGCGCAACTAGTGAGCGGATGTGCGAGCGTGGCACGCTGGCCATCGCAGGAAAGTTCAATCTGCGATTGCTGATCGGGCGTGAGATAGGTAAGGCTGACGGGAGTGGTCGAGTTCACTGCGAACGGCGCATTGCCGGCGACCATTCCGCTGTCGTAGCGCCACGTGAATCCGTACCACGGGCCGTTGACGCGCGGCTGGTAATTGACGTGCGCGGTCTGCTCGAAGGCTTGATCGTGATCGATACGGAAAGGCGCGTTGGAGTCGAGTCCGTTGGGATTGTTGAAGAGAATGCCCCCCGACTCCGGTCCGAAGAAGCGCGAGCGCGAGTGTCCCATGACGGAATAGGCAGAGAGTCCGTGATACAGCGGCATGGTAAGCCGCAGATCAAAACCGTCAATCTTGGATTTGCGCCACTGAATGGGGAAGGTGAGCGGCGTGTTCAGCAGCACGTCGAAGTCATAGTCGCCGCGGGTTTCTTTCCAGAAGTACTCGCCGTCGGCCAGTAGAAATTTGCTGATCTTTTGCTCAAACCCCGCGTCGTATTGGTTGCGCGTGGCCGCCGTGAGCGGATGCTGGCCGAAAGCCCCCAGATGCTGCGCCAAGCCGCCGTTGCCAGTGTCGCTGGAGAGGATAAGGTTCTCGTTGTAGGGCGTTGGCATCAGGCGCGAATAGCCGACGCGCAAGACCGTTTTTGTGGGATTGATGTTATAGGTGATTCCGCCACGCGGCTCCAACATGGCTTTGTGGGTAATGCCGTTGTAGTTGTCCCCGCGAGCTCCGACCATGAACTGCCAATTCTTCCAGCTGATCTGGTCCTCGCCGTAAAGGTCTTCTTGCTTAATGTCTGTGTGGCCGTGGAACTGGAAGAGCGAGCCGCCCCGGGTCAGGTCATAAGGCAGAAGCCCGGCTTGGAAACTCGGGTTCGGAGAGTATCCCGCAGTGGCGCACTGCGAGGGTTGCGTAATGCCGGGCGCAGCGACAGGAGCGCCGTTCGAGTCGACACACACTGCGTTGTAGGTGGCACTGGTGACGCCAACGCCGAATCCTTCGTTCAGGAACGTGTGATTCAAGTCTCCGCCGAACTTGATGTTATTAATTCCCCTCGACCAGGTGTAATCAACCTTAAAGCCAAGGTTGCGGAGCGAGCGGTCCTGCGAAAGCGTCGCGGGCGTGTCGTGGAAGACGTCGCTGCTTGGGTAGTAATGCGCGTTGTCCTGGCGCAGGTAAGGGTTCACCTCCAGCACGCCGCTCTGGCCGAAGATGCGCGTCCAGAAGGGAGCGACGTTGTAGGAAAAGATCTCCGCGTGCTGGTCCTGTCCTAGCGACTGCTGGTCGTATTGGTTCGGCACCTGATACCACGAACGCGACGCTGTCATATTCAAGTGAAACGTATTGATAGCGCTGGGCGCAAAATCAATGCGGTCAAACAGAGATTCATTGTTACCGTGGTCGTGAAGGGGCACGAGTTCGGGCGAATCGAGGAAACGCCCGCTGTTGTTCAGGTCAGCGGTGATGAAGTTTCCCCAGCGATTACTGCCAATGCCGAGAGACGCGTTCACATCGGAGCTGCCAAAACTGCCGTAGGTCGCCTCTGCATCGCCGTTCGGGTGCAGACTTCCGATGCCCGATTTTGTAGTGGTTTGGGCGACCAGTGAAGCCTTGTCCCCGTATTCCGCCGGGATCACCCCTTCGATGACCTTCATCGACTGAATCGCATTCATCGAAACCTGGTTGGAGAACGTCTTGCTCTGCTGATCGCTGATAGGCTGACCGTCGATCGAGTAAGTTGTGTCAGAGTGTTCGCCCAGCGGATGGAACATGCCGTTGGAGTCGGCAGTAACGCCGGGGCTGGCCAGCGTAATGGCCGAGCTTACCCCGGTTGAGCTGCTCATGAGCGGAAGCTTTTCTGCGAGAGCGTCACTGATGTCCGTGGTGTCGCCGACCGACTTCTGCAAAACATCGTTGGCACTCGCGGCCACCGTTACCGTTTGCGTAGCCGTCGCGATGGAGAGCGCCACTGTGTGAGCGATGGCTGCCGGAGACTGAACTGAAATGGTCTGGGTATTTGGTTGGAAGCCTTTGTTGGTGACGGTGAGGGTGTAGCTGCCGTATGGAAGGTTGCCGAAGCGAAAATTGCCGTCAGCATCGGCGGGAAGCGTGCGGTTGTAACCGGCAGTGGAATGAAGATTTACGGAGGCCCCCGGGATGATCGCTCCTGACGAGTCGGTCACAGAGCCGGTGACGAGGCCGCCAGTGGGCGGGGCCTGAGCGCGAATAAGATGTGGCGCGAATAGAAAAGCAAGAACAAAAGCGAACGCGCCGAAGCGTCGCAATGCGTGCATGGAGGATCTCCTGATCGGGCTGGTTGGCTTGGGTCGAGTCGGACGGGACTAAGCCAGCGCCGGAGGGGCGCGATCGGAGAGTGTTTCTACGCGGGGTCTTGCTGGAGCTTTAGGCGCGATGGTATCGACAGGCTCGGGAGCCGCGTGCAGTATGACGCTGACAGCCAGAGTCGCCGTAGGAATGCCGGTGTGGATGGCGACGCAGATCGGGCAATGGCCCGACTCCTGTTCGGTCGCCGTGTGGGAGTGCGCAACACGAAGGGTCGCGGCAAATATAACCATCAGCGCGCACAAAAGCGCCAGTGCCACCCGTCCGGGCTTCCTGGTGCGTGCGCTCTCTTCTGGTTCTGCTGGCCTGGCGGCGAGATTCAGGTCCCATGCCGTCACGCCTAAATGTATTTGCCGTTCCACGATGACTTGCCCCGGCCTTTCAGCCTAATCTCTAGGATAGCAGCCGAGGCCGCCGGGATTCCCCGGTGATCTCTGGCGCGTCTATATAAATGATGAGACGTAAAGTTATGAGACGTTGGATTACACCATTTCGTGTCATCACAGCCTGTTTTCTTCTTGCCGCGTGTGTGTGCTGGGGCCAGGCCAACGGCAACCGCCTGATTATGAAGGACGGAAGCTACCAGATCATCACCAAATACCAGATTCGCGGTAACCGCGTCCGCTTTTACAGCGCCGAACGCCACGATTGGGAAGAGATTCCGGAAAACCTGGTGGACTGGACCGCGACGGCCAAGTGGAACCATGTAAACGGGGTTGGGCAGTCGGCTGATGTCGCTCCCAGTCCGACCGATCCCGGCCAGGTTGCCGCTGCGAAGATTGACGCCGAAGAGAAGGCCGCCCGCACCGCCGAACTGCAGCGCATGCCCTATGTGCTGCCCGGTCTGCGTTTGCCCGACGAGAGCGGCATTTGGGTACTCGACACTTATAACGGCCAGCCGGAGCTCGCCCACATGACCCAGGCCAACGGCGACCTGAACAAAGCCTACGAGCACAGCGTTAAGCCCTATGAGGTGGGATCAAAACGTGGGTCGCGGGAGGTGCTACAGATCAACGGCTATTCGGCGAAGGTGGAGCTGCACGTGGCCCAGCCTGTGTTTTATGTGAGCCTCGATCATCCCAAGGGATCGCAGCCGCCGGTTCCGCTGAGCTCTGCGCTTACTGTGAATACCATGGGCGCGGGGTCCATGAAGGACGACAAGGGAGCCTTCAGCTCTCCGCAAAGCCGATATTTGATTCTGGCGCTGAATGTAAAACCTTCGGAGCGAACCGCAAACGCTGCTGATGTTGACGCCATCCTCGAGAATGGCCCGCCGCCCACTGACCTGACCGAGACAACGAAAGAGGTGCTGCCGGGCGGCTATTGGATGAAAATTACGCCCAAATCACCGCTGATCTTCGGCCAGTACGCGCTTATCGAGGTGCTGTCACCGCGGTTCATCAATGACGATGTCTGGGCATTCGGAGTGAATCCGCAGGCGCCCGACAACCAGGACACGGTGGGGAAGGTCGACAACTCCAATCACTGAGCATTGCGTGTGGGACCCACTCGTATGCCATCTACAAACGGGCGTATCATTCCCGGAACGACGTTGACCGGCGCTTTTCGTCCTGCGCCGGAAAGCCCTGCCCGAGCGCGGGTGGTGCGGCTGGGAGTACGTTGAAGACACCTATCTGACGGGTGCGGGGCTTCGCGTTAGAGGAGGCCCGAGATGAACCCAAATATCAATCCCCACAAAACTGCGGCGCTTGCCTTGGCCGTGCTGCTTACCCCTGCATTAAGCTGCATTGCCTTTGCTGATTCCAGCTACCAGTCCACAACCCAGGTCACCGGCGGCCAGTTAGTCGACGCGGTTAAGAAGATGAGCTTTCTCAGCAAATCCATGCGCAATGCGTTTCAGCCGATCAGCACCCAGACGA
Organism: Acidobacteriaceae bacterium; assembly: GCA_035945555.1. GTDB lineage: Bacteria > Acidobacteriota > Terriglobia > Terriglobales > Acidobacteriaceae > Silvibacterium. The sequence goes on along the minus strand of DASZAG010000180.1, from coordinate 4,694 downwards.
TGGTGAGCGGCAACCGCAAGGCCATGGTGAGCCAGGATGCCACGGAGATAGTGGATCTGGACAAGCAGGAGATGATCCACATCGACACCATGCATAAGACGTATTACGTTGCCACGTTTGCGCAGATGCGCCAGACGCTGGAAGCCGCCGCAGCGCAGATCAAGCAGGCGCAGCAGCAACAACAAGAAGCGCCATCGCAGCCGCAGGATCAACAGAAGCCCAACGTGAAGGTGACCTTCAACGCCAGCGTGAATAACACGGGCCAGACGCGAACGATTGAAGGAGCGAATGCGCAGGAACAGATCGTGACGGTGACGATGACAGCGACGGATGAAACGAATCCTGCGAATACCTCGACTATTACCGTGACCACCGATGCCTGGATCGTGCCCGATCCGCCGGAGCTGAAGGAAATTGCCGACTTCGACCGCCGAATGGCAAAGGCGATGATGCAGGACGTATACATGCCGGCCATGGCGGCAGCGGGAGGACCTTCCAGCGCGGGTATGTCGCAATTGCTGAGCAGTCGCCCGGGGGCGTCCGACGCGATGACCCAGATGGCGAAGGAACTGGCCAGGATCAAGGGGACGCGAGTGCAGGAAGACACAAGCATGAGCGCAACCGCGCCGCAGAATTCTTCGCAAAAGGGGGCCTCGCAGGACCAGGCGAATTCCGAATCAAATTCAGACACGCCTACTTCGCGCGGGTCGGTCGAGAGTGCTGCTGCCACCAAGGTGATCGGCGGAATGTTGGGTGGCTGGCACCACAAAAAGGCTAAGCAGACTGACCAGCAGTCGGATACCCCGACCACGACCACGCAGAACGGACAGGTGATGCAGACCGTGACGCTGCTTACGACACGCGATCAAAAATCGAACTTCTCGCAGCAGTCGATTCCCGATTCGGCGTTCGAAGTTCCCGCAGGGTTTAAACAGGTTCCATCGGCATACGACAAAATGCACTGAGGCTCGCGGGTTACTCTTCGCGCGTCCCTCCTGGGCGGGTCTTCCAGCGGCGATGCACCCACAACCACTGGTCGGGATATTGCCGCACGAAATCCTCAATGGCGGCCGTGAAGCGCGCAGTGTTGGCGCGAGCGTCAGCTTCGTCATCCCCAGTGGAGACAAGGGGAATCTCCTCGCCAAAGCGCAGAACATATTTTTGTTCTGCTTCCTCCCAGAGCATAAAGCCGGGCAGGACGGCCGCTCCGGTGCGCAGCGCGACGCGCGCCAGGCCGGAGGCAGTGCAGGCGAGCCGCCCGAAGTACGGTACGAATACGCCCTGCGGTGGCGTCATGTTGGTGTCCATCAGGATACCGACGGTCTCGCCGCTGCGCATGGCGGCGAACAGGCCGCGCGCGAAGTCGTCCTTGTGCAGCACGCGGTTGCCATGCAAGCAGCGGATGCTGTTGACGAGGCGATCCACACGGGCATTATCGAGGCGGCGAATGACGACACTCATGGGATGACCCATGAGCGAGTGGTAGTAACTAGAAAGCTCCCACGCGCCGAGGTGTCCGGTGACTATGAGCACTCCCTTGCCGCGCTCGCTCGCAGAGAGGTAGTGCTGGAGTCCTTCGTAGCGCAGGAAGTCGCGGGTGTTTTCGCGGGTGTAGCAGGGCATCTGGCAAAACTCGGCCAGCAGCCAGCCGAGATTGCGATACAGCCTGCGAAGAATCTGTTCGCGCTCTTGTGCAGGCTTGTCAGGGAAGGCGATTTCAAGATTGCGCAGGCCGGTTCTGTGCAGACGGCCAAGCAGGCGATAAGCTAGGGCGCCGATTGTCGCTCCGAGCGCGCGCGCCGCGCCGCGAGGCAGAATGCCCAGCAGCTTCACCAGCGACCACACTACGGCGTACTCGAACCATTCCCGCATGCAATCGACAGTTTACGATGCCAACCCCTTCCGCCTCAGAGGTTAAGCTGGATTGCAGAGGAAAGCATATGCGTGAAGGCATCAAAACTCTCATCAGCAGCCACTCGGTCGATGAAACGGTTCAGCGCCTCGAGGTCATCCTCAAGCAGAAGGGCATTAAGCTGTTCTGCGTTGTTGACCACTCTGGAGAGGCCCTTGCCGCCGGACTTGCGATGCCCCCGACCAGGCTTCTGATCTTCGGCAATCCCAAAGCAGGTACGCCCTTGATGCTCGCCGCGCCCAGCGCCGCGCTCGACCTTCCGCTGAAGATTCTGGTTGCGGAACAACCCGACGGCAAAGCTTTGCTCTCTTGGAATGACGCAGCCTGGCTGCAAGTGCGGCACGGATTTCCGGCAGAAATGCAATCGGTCATTGCCGCGGTGGAAATGCTTGCTCAAAAGGGATCCGAGTAGACATGGTCTGACCATAATGACTATAATTATGACTATAATTATGACTATAATCGCCAGGAGGGTCTCACATGTCAATATGGCAGGTTCAGGAAGCGAAAGCCCATCTCAGCGAATTGATCGATGAGGCATACAGCGATGGGCCGCAGATCATTACGCGACACGGGGCAGAACGGGCTGTGATTTTATCAATCAGCGAGTACCGTGCATTGACGGCACATAAGCCCAACCTGAAGGAATATCTGCTCGGCGGCCCGAAAGTGGATGCGCTTGATATTCCGCGCTCTCGCGACACCGGCAGAAAGGTAAAGTTTTGAGCACCGCACTTCGGTTTTTGCTCGACACGAACGTACTTTCGGAAACGCGTCGGACGCAGCCGGACAAGCGCGTAATGTCGTTTCTTGCTGGCGTGGATAGTTCAGCTCTCCATGTGAGTGTTCTTACACTTGGCGAACTCAGAAAGGGCATCGCGCTCAAGCAGCGCTCTGATGCCGCTGCAGCGAGGAAGCTGGCGGCCTGGGTTGACGGGCTGGAATACAGTTTTGCTGGGCATGTGCTGGGGATCGACGTTGAAATCGCAAGGCTCTGGGGTGAATTATCGGCTGAGATGCCCAGGCCAGTGGTCGATACACTGCTTGCAGCGACGGCAATTGTCCATGACCTGACGCTGGTAACCCGAAACACAACCGATGTGCAGGGAATCAAGGTGAAGCTGCTGAACCCGTGGAAAGAGGGCATATGAGCGTAACGTTGGCGGGAATCGAGCAGGCTCGGCGCCGGATCGACGGCGATATTTATCTTTCTCCCGCGCCACACTCTGACGAGCTCTCGAAGATGACGGGTCAGCAGGTCTTCCTCAAACTCGACAACCTGCAGCGCACCGGGGCCTTTAAGGAACGGGGCGCCCTCAACAAGATCCTAACCCTCACCGACAGCGAAAAACAGCGCGGCGTGATTGCCGCCAGCGCCGGAAACCACGCGCAAGCAGTCGCCTATCATGCAACCGCACGCGGCCTGCGCGCGCGAATCGTTATGCCGCTGATGACTCCACTTGTGAAAACCGCCTCAACCGCAGCCTATGGCGCCGAAGTGGTGCTGCACGGGGCCAACTACGACGAGGCCTGCGACGAAGCGCTCCGGCTCGGTCGCCAGGATGGCATGACGTTCCTGCATCCCTTTGACGATGACCACGTAATCGAAGGGCAGGGAACCATCGGCCTGGAGCTGTTGGAGCAGATTCCCAATCTCGAAGCCGTCGTTGTGCCAGTAGGCGGCGGCGGACTCATCGCCGGAATGGCCTGCGCCATCAAGGAATCCGACCCGCATGTTCGTGTCATCGGTGTACAAACCGAGCGCCTGCCCTCCATGCTGAGAGCCGCTGAATCCGGCGCGCCCGTCACCATCCCCGCCGAGGCGACCATTGCCGACGGCATCGCCGTTCGCCGCGCGGGAGAGCGCACCACGCCGCTGGTTCAGCGATATGTCGACGAGCTTGTCACTGTCGACGAGGAAGAAATCGCCAAAGCCATTCTCGTTCTGCTGGAGCGGGAAAAGACTCTGGCTGAAGGCGCTGGGGCAGTCGCCCTCGCCGCGCTCCTCCAGCACAAAACCAGCTTAAGAGGCCAGCGCACGGCTGTTTTCGTCGGCGGCGGCAACATCGATGTGAGCCTTTTGGCGCGCATCATTGAGCGCGGGCTCGTAAAGGACGGCCGTCGAACCCGGCTGCGAATCCACCTTACCGACCGCCCAGGCGCGCTGCATCAGCTCACGCGGATTCTCGCCGACGCCAGCGCGAATATAGTTCAAACCGCTCACGACCGCGCCCATTACGGGGTCAGCCTGGGAGACACCGTTATCGACATCACGCTTGAAACCCGCGGCGGGGAGCATATCGAGGAGATACGCGCGCTGCTGACAGCCGCGGCCTACCGGCACGAGCGGATTGACTAATCCGGAAGCTTTCACAGTAGTGGGTCAGTCAAGCAAGGCGCATAGTTACTTCTTTTCATTGCCAAATAGGGTTTGTAGGGCGCTCTTCTTATCTTGCCGATCACTCCACCAGAGCCATCTTCGGTATTGCGCCCACGCCATGATGCAAAACAGCGCGGCCACCACAAGCACCGCAGCGACGATCTGGAAGACATGCGCCATAGGGAAGTCTAGTCCGAGCCTCCTGCCCCTGTGAATCAAAATTGACCCACTAAGTGTTCCAGTTGTTCTGCCATGTATCAGGTCCTCTGTGATACTCTTCCCCGTTGGGCGTGCGCACGCTGTCTCGCCCATTATTTAGGCCCCGCACATCTGCGTCGGCCTTTTTTTGAGGCGAAATTATGCACCTGACCCGAACCGCCGGTATTGCCGGCTCGTTGCTTT
>DASZAG010000179.1:0-8513 GCA_035945555.1 Acidobacteriaceae bacterium | reverse complement strand
CCTGCACGTACTCGCTCAGGATCGGGAACAGCGTTCCCCACAGAATCACAAAGCAGGCCACCAGCAGCACAAGGTTGTTGAACAGGAAACTCGACTCGCGGCTCACCACCGACTCGATCCGGTGATCGCTCTTGAGATGATCGCGTTGCAGAACGAATGTAAAGATACAGATCGCCAGCACGATCACCATGAAAGTGATAAACCAGTTGCCGATCGCCGACTGCGCGAACGCGTGCACCGAGCTCACCAGGCCCCCGCGCGTCAGCAGTGTGCCCAGCATAGTCAGCAGAAACGTGGAGAAGATCAGCCACACGTTCCAGCTCTTCATCATGCCTTTCTTTTCCTGCATCATCACCGAGTGCAGAAAAGCCGTGCCCGTCAGCCACGGCATGAAGCTGGCATTCTCTACCGGATCCCAGCCCCAGTAGCCGCCCCACCCCAGCACGGCATATGCCCAGTGCATTCCCAGGAAGATTCCGCAGGTCAGGAACATCCACGTGATCATGGTCCAGCCGCGGGTGATCTTGATCCATTTCTCGCCCGGATAGCGCATCATCAGCGCGCCCAGCGCGAACGCAAACGGCACCGCGAAACCCACATAGCCCAGGTACAGCATCGGCGGGTGAATCACCATCTCCGGATACTGAAGCAGCGGATTCAAGCCGAAACCATCCGCCGGAACCGGGCCGCTCACCAGTGAAAACGGCGTCGCCGCGAAGTTCAGCAGCAACAGAAAGAAAACTTGCACGCCAGCCAGAATCACCGAGGCATACGCGGTCAGCTTCACATCCACCTTGTGGCGCAAGCGCAGCACAAATCCGTAGCCCGTAAGCATCAGCGCCCACAGCAACAGCGAGCCTTCCTGGCCCGACCACAACGCGGCAAACTTGTACTTCGGATCCAGTGCGCGGTTCGAGTGGTGCAGGATATACGCGACCCGGAAATCATTTGTGAAAGCGCACCAGACAAGCGCGAACGCCGCAGCCACAACCGCGATAAATGTGCCTATGCCGGCCCGTCGCGCCGTTTCCGCAAGACGTTCCCAGTCGGTGCGGCTATGGCCCGCAACCGCAATCTGGCGCAGCGCAACTCCGCCGGCCAGCAGCGTGTATGCACTGAGGAGAAGGGCGAGCAGGAGGGCGAAGCTGCCGAATGTAGGCATTTTTGTGAACGGAATTATTGTCGCAGACCACGCATGGGTGCGGCAACGCAGCGACTGAAATTTTGATTTACGCGGTACGCGTCAGCGGCGGATCAAGCAACGTCTTCGCCATCGCAATCAATTGCTCGGGGGCGATGGGCTTCATCCGGAACAGAATATTCAGTCCCTCATATTCATGCTCAACATCAGAAAATCCGCTGAGCACGAGCACAGGAACAGAAGGAAGCACCCGGCGAATTTCGGCCACAAATTCCGGCCCTTGCATGCCCGGCATATAGTGATCCGTAATCACAAGTCCAATGGAATCGACGAGTTCGTCGTCCTTCAGCATGTCCAAAGCTTCGAGGGGTTCCAGAGCTACCGCAACCGTCCTGCCCGTTCGTAGGAGGATGCTTCTACGGGTAGTGGCCTGAATGGCATTATCGTCGACGAGGAGGATATCGGCGGTCATCGCGGTCAGTCGTTTAATTGTAACCATTAAATCGCTACAGTACAAGAAAACGATCCTAAACGATCATATAGCTGAAAATTGGAACGACGTACAAGGGCCTCTCGGTCTTTTCTTTCATACCGTCCTGAAATGGTACAAACCCACAGAAAAGAAGAGGATGGTTGGTCGCACCATCCTCTTGTCCAGGCAAATCAAAACGATCAGAACGAGATCGTGCCCCTTAGCTGCATAATGCGTGGCGACGCATCGCCTCCCAGGAACGATCCGAACACACTGGTAGGATCACTCACCGTTCTCTGAACTTCACCAAACGCCGGGTTGTCATAATTGAACACCGGGTTTGCAAAATTCGGATGGTTCAGAACGTTGTATGCCTGCGCGCCGATTTCCAGCTTGCCGCGTTCCAGCCTTGGGATCTTGAAGCTCTTCATCAGCGTGAAGTCCGTGTTGAAGTAGCCCGGTCCATAGAACTGATTCCGATGAGATTCTCCAAAAAATGATGTCGGATCGGCAAAGTCCGGGCGCGGAGTTCCGGTCGCCGCGTCTCCACCGAAGCATCCCGTCGTAACGTCCTTACCGCAGTGGTGAGGCACGCTCGTAGTGGTGACGTCTGCCAGCGCCGCGCTGCCGCTCCCGTATGCGCCAAAGGCGTTCAGGGCGCTGGAAGCCGCCGAGCTTGTCACGCTGAACGGGAAGCCGCTGTGACGAAACACCGTACCACCGATCGTCCATCCGCCGGTAAGGAATGCCGGATGGCCCCACTGCGGCACCGTGATCAGGTAATCCCCGGTCAGGTTATGGCGAATGTCGTAATCGGCATTGCCATAGTTCAGATTCAGGTCAAACGGGTCGATCGGCTGAATCGTATTCGCGAATGAAGGATTCGAAACCGGCAGGAACCCGCCGTTTGAGATTTCGTCCAGCGCGTGACTCCACGTGTAGTTCAGCATCCCCGTAAAGATGTGCGACTGAAACTTCACGCTGCTTACAAGCCCGTTGTAATTGGATACCGCCCTGCTCTGCACTTCAGTTACCTGGCCGAATGCGGGCAGTGCCTGGTTGGCTGGCAATCCTCCAAAGGAGGTTGGAGCAGGGGTAAACCCGGACAAATACGTGGGCGAAAGCGTGGTCTGAGCGGAATTCACGCCCTGGTTCACAACCGGCTCATGGTAGCCTCGATTGCCAACGTAGGCGACCTGTAACGCTGCGTGTCGTCCCATCTGCTGCTGCCACTGCAGGCTCCACTCGTCATACGTCGGATAGTGAATCTTGCTGTCGACGTTAAACACGTTTGGAGGCACAAACAGCGGGTTCGTCGCCGAGATGCTGTTGAAGCTTCCGCCCGATGCATAGCCGGTCTTGAATGAATTGTTCACAGAAATAAGCGAGGCTTCGAAACTGCCCGGCTGTGACGGGTCGGCCAGTCCGCCTGCTGAAAACTGCGGGTTCAGAGGTGCATTGCTCAGCAGATTATCCGCGACCGTCGCCGGGAAAATGTCGGTGAAAATTCCAAATCCGCCGCGGAACAACGTATTGGGATGGTTTGGCAGCGCAAACGTGAAGCCGACGCGCGGGTCAATCGTGAATTCCTGCAACTTAATAAATGAATTCGGAAGGCCTGACAGCAGCACCGAGTTATATGGCGTGTTTAGGCCAGCGGTCACGGCGGTGTAGCTGTCCCCGAAGTGAGCAAAGCAATTCACCTCGCATACCGGATTGGAGTTGTGCTCCACGCGAACGCCATAGTTGAACTGGAAGCTCGGCGTGACCTTCCAGGCGTCCTGCGCGTAGACACCCAGGTTGTAAACAGCAATCGGCGCGCTCGGGCGCAGTGGGAAATTCTGGATTCCAACCAACAGGCTCCCGTTGCCGAATACATCCCCCGGGTCGATCGCACCGGAGGCATTAGGAGGAGCGGCCGATGGTCCCGTTTCCACTCCCAGCGCCGTGCTGAAAATTCCCAGGTCGTGGTCAGTAACATCGTTCCGCTTGAAGATCGCACCAAAGCTGATCGTGTGCTTGCCCTTTGTCCAGCTCACATCATCGTTCACCTGGTACTGAGTCACATTGCGTCCCTGCGGCCACTCGAAGCCTTCGCCTCCCAAATCGGTAAACGACCCGTCGCCGAAACCGAAGCCGAGCGTGTAAGGAAATGTGGACGCCGCGGTCGCAGGGTCACTGCTCACAAACAGCGCGCTGTACCACATGCCCGACAACAGAAATTGGTTCACCACGTTTGACGAGAAGCTATGAGTCTCTTCCAACTGTCCTTCATAATCGGGCTGATCGCTGTCGGCATTGAAGATCGGAGTGATTGGATCTACAAAGGTCGGCTGCAGACCGTGGTCCCGTTTGAAGTGGATCCACATATTGTCATGCTCTCCCAGCTTCTGGTCGTAGCGCGCAGTGATCAGCGTTTCAGTGAGGTTGTTTTTCGGGTTGGATTCATAAGAATCCGCCCAGGTAAATCCCGCGGGAGTTGTCGCAAACGGCGTAGCTCTTGATGCTCCGGGAGATCCGTTGTAAAGCGAAAATATATGCTGATAGAACGGGATCTCGGCGGCATTCCCGTTTGCACTGAGGTTCGATAGCACCGATGACTGGTAGGCTGGACTCGGAATCACCGTGAACGCTGGCGCTGAAGTCACAAAGCGCATTCCCTCGTAATTCACAAAGAAGAACGCCTTATCTCGAACCACAGGCCCGCCAACTGCCGCACCCCATTGGTTTGCATTTGAGAACGGCTGTGGCGCGGCAGTATTGTCGTTAAACCAGTTGTTCGCATTCAGGTCGCTATTGGTCCAGTAATAATTAATGTCGCCGTGGAAGTTGTTGGTTCCCGACCGGGTAATTATGTTTTCCTGGATCGCGCCCAGGCCGCCATACTGCGCGCTGTAGGCATTGGCGACTACGTTTACCTGTTCAATATCGTTCTGGCCCAGCAGCAGATTGCTGGGGCCGGAATTGTTCAGGTTCAGGAACGGATCGTTATCCTGCGCGCCGTTGACTGTGAAGTTGTTCGAAGTGGCGGGCAGACCAAATGCTGATGAGTTGCCGTATCCGCCCTGGTTATTCATCACCACGCCCTGCGTGAGGTTGACGTAGTAGGTGATATCGCCGCCGGGGTTAGGCAGATTCTGCACCTGCTCTTGCGAGATCGTCGTACCCATATCGGCGTTCTCAGGCTGCAGTAGCGGAATCGCTGTTCCCTGCACCTGAATGGTGGTAATGCCCTTCGCAACGGTCAGAGTTAAATCCACAGTCGAAGTCTGCCCGACGGCAACACTTGTCGCCTTCTGTCCCGACTGGAAGCCCGACGCGGCAACCGTCACGGTGTAACCGCCCGGTTTTAGCAACGCAGCGTGGTAGTCGCCTGCGGCGCCGGTGGTTAGCGTGGTCGTAGCGCCTGTTCCTGTGTTCGTCACGGTAACTGTGGCGTTTGGAATCGCCGCGCCCGAGGGGTCCATGACCGACCCGGCGATGGCGCCCGAGATAGTGGTTTGAGCCCATAGAACTGTGGACAGCGCAAAAATGCACAACACTGCCAGTCCCAGGCCAAGATGAAATCTTGCCAGAAGCGTTTTGGGGGAGGGTGCACAGGGAGAGTTCATAATTATCTCACCCTGCTATATGCAAGTTGGTTACCTATGTATCGAATTTTTGTTTATGACATGGTAAATAATGGCGAAGGCAATAGCTTCCAGCCGCAAATTGACCCTCCTTCGGCCACCTCGGCACACTTCACCTCACGGCAAAATACCGCAAACTGAAACCGGAATCTGGAAAACCATAGCCTTCCCAACCTGCCGCCCGTTGGCCGATTCCCTGCTCGTTTCTCCCCAAAAAGGAACCCCGCCTCTCAGCGGGGTTCCCAAAACTAGCATGCCTCCCTAAGCTGCTAGAACTGCAACCGCAGCGAAACCTGCACGATGCGGGCTCCGTTGTTGTTGTTGCCCACCGCCGGCTCTGTATAGCTGATAGCGCCGAAGGTATTGCTGGTAAAGTCCTGTTGATCCAGGCCGTTGAACACGTTCTCGGCCGGCACCTGGAAGTTCGGATGGTTAAGCGCATTGAACGCGTCAGCGCGGAACTGGAGATTGGCAGTTTCTCCGTGGATTGGGAAGGTTTTGGCCAGCCCCAGATCCGTGTTGACATATCCCGGTCCGAGCAAGCTGTTGCGCGGGCCAAAATCGAATCCCACAGGTCCTACAAACGCGCTGCTGGCAGTATTTTCGGTTGTGCCGTTTTGGTGGGCGAAGACATTGACGCCGCCGCCCGGTAGCTTAGTAACATGCGTGGCAACCGCCGACTTGGGGCCGACGAGTCTGCCGGGGGCATCATTGGAATAGCTGGCATCAAAAGCGTTGGCATCATCGCTCCAGGGACTTCCTGTGTGCCACTGTGCAATACCGCTGATGTCCCAGCCGCCGATTAATTCGTTCGCCATGGTTGGGACACCAGCAAAGAACGTGCGTCCTCTGCCGAAGGGCAGCTGGTAGTAGGAATCCACGGTGATGTTGTGCCGCAAATCGAAGTCGGAATTCGACCGGCATGCCCGCGGACGAATTACATCGCATATCAGCCCGATTCCGCCGATCCCGGTATCCCCTGCAGAGTTGGCGAAGAACGAACTGTTATCGATCGAATGCGAGAAGGTGTAGTTGAAATCGAACTGCAGGCCGTGCGCAAGGTTCTTCTGCAGCGACAACAGGAAAGCGTTGTAGGTGGAAAATCCCAGGTTGCTGTAGAAGGTGTTTTCTGAGAACTGGGCTGCCATTCCCACGTTTGGATTCATGCCAATGGCCGCAAGGAACTCGACACTGTCAGCAAAGTCCCCGCGTTGGACCAATGGGGTTAAAGTGCTAACCAAAACATTCGTGGCTCCGGGGAAAACCTCATCCTCAAAAAACGGCTGAGGCGTGATTGCTGTCCCTGACCTGAGATCCTGAGTCAGCGTTCCGAACGCGTTCGAGAGCGACTGCCCCGATTGCGGATCATGGAACTCGAGAATCTGCTCCGCATCCGGCTGGGCTAGAAGTCTGCGCCCCAGCCGTCCGACATAGCTCGCTCTCAGGACCATGTTCCACTGCATCTGCCGTTGTATCCCGAAGTTGTAGGCGATCGAGTACGGAGTCTTCAACGCTGGATCGATCGTGGCGTTGAAAGCTAATCCGTTCTGCAGGCCGCAGGGGCTAGAGGAGTAGGGGGGAGAAGGACAAGCCGTAAACGGCGCATAGGGAGGCTTTGGGGTAGCTGGCGGCGTGATTGTTACGGTGGAGATTTGGTTGTTCGAGTCAAGCCGTGCATCATGCCCGAGCGAATAATACGGTGCCCCGTGGGTCCCGAAAGAGAATGGCGCGGTCTGTTGGAAGAGGTAGGAATCGCCGTCCTGAATAGATTGGACGGCGTTAATGATCGTGCGATCGTAAACCAGGCCCGCGCCCCCGTTGATAACCGTCTTCCCGTGATCCCATCCGGGGTTCCAATTAAAGCCCAGGTGGGGCGCAAACAGCCCATGTTGAGGTTGATAAAGCGGAGGACCATTGTGATTGCCGGCGCCGCCAAGCACGTAATTGATAAGCGGCACTGCGGTCGAACCGGCTTGTGAACTGTTGCTCTGTTCCACGCGCGCCTTCAGGTATTGATCGAAGGTGAACTGCTCGACGCTTTCAAGGCCGCGCGTTTCATACGGCACAGAAAATACCTGATACGAGACGCCGTAGATGATGTTCAGATCGGGTCGAATCTTCCAACTGTCCTGCGCATAGATCTGCGTCTGGTAATAGCGATAGAAACGCTGGTCGCCGGTTAGCTGAGGCAGGGAGCTTCCCGCTGCGTTGTAGTTAAAATCCGCCGAGACATTGGCGATCCGGCCCAGCAGAAACATGTACGCCTGGTCGTATGAGTAAAAGGCCAGGTTGTTCAGAGCAGCGTTGTTGGGCGTGCTTGTGTCTGTGTAGATGTCGCTGGGACGAAGGCTGGGATTGCCGTTTTCACAACCGCCTATCGGTCCGCATAAGGCAAGCACCTGGCCGCCCGCCCCGATTTCCGTTGTGTTGAAGTCGCCGACATTCGTGTCATGCGCAAGGATGTCTTTAAACTGGCCACCGAACTGCCAGATGTGCTTTCCCTTGATCCAGGTGAAATCGTCACCCACCACCGGGATGGGAACGCGGCGCGCCTGCGCATTCGGATTGAGGTAGAGAGAGGATGCCAGTGCCGGTCCCGTGCCATCGCTGAACGTATAGAACGTGGACTTATCCGGATTAAAGTCGTTGGGGAACGAGTACTTCTGGACCGTTTGCCCAAACATCGCCCGGTTGGTCATGTCGGTTCCGATGACCCAGGTATGGCCGATGACCCACGAGTAGGTACGGTCAACGAACGGATCCGTAGCCGGATCTCCGCCGAACTCGTTCGGATTCTCCACTGCGTTTTCGCGCGCAATGGTAAACCGGCCCCACAGTTTCATGGCGCTGTTGAGGTTGTAGTCAATGCGGCTGACATAGCTCGTTGCGTAATCGTCGTTAGGAGCATTGAAGCTATAGCCACTGGAATTGATGCCGTCACCGGTAGCTTGATTGTTGGAGTGCGGGAAGCGGGCGTCGACCCCATTTAACCAGGTCGTATCCGCGCCAATCCCCTCCGGATCGATAGCCTGCACCTGCGCAGGCGTAAGGTAGGAAAGCTGTGGATTTGCAGGTGTCGACGTGTTGTTGATGTAACCGACGTTTCCACTGCGGAATGAATCATTGAGAACCGTTCTCTGAACCAGTGACCCGCTGATGATCCGCGAATTGCTGTAGTCAAAGAAGAAAAACGCCTTATCTCTCTTGATCGGTCCGCCAATGCTGCCGCCAAACTGGTTCTGGATCAGGTGATTGCGCGGAACGATTGGAT
>DASZAG010000178.1:0-16443 GCA_035945555.1 Acidobacteriaceae bacterium | reverse complement strand
CGCATGTCTTCGGCGGGGATGAGGCGTTGGCCGGAGATGCGGGCGAGATTGGCGATGGCTTTGGCGCGGTAGTCGGGATGCGTGTTGATTCCGGTGCCGACGGCGGAGCCTCCAAGGCCCAGTTCGCGGAGTGAGTCGGCGGCGCTTGCGAGTGAATCGGCGCCTTTGGAGATGGCGACGCCGTAAGCGGCGAACTCCTGACCGAGGCGGATGGGCATGGCGTCCTGCATGTGCGTGCGGCCGGACTTCATGATGCCGTCGAACTCCTTGCCTTTTTCTGCGAAGGCGGCGGCGAGTGCATCAAGGACGGGGTAGAGAGTTTCGAGATTGAGCAGCGTGGCCAGCCGCATGGCGGTGGGAAAGACGTCGTTGGTGGACTGGCCGTAATTGACATGGTCGTTGGGGTGGACGCGGGCATACTCGCCAAGGGTTCCGCCGAGGATAGCGTTGGCGCGATTGGCGATCACCTCATTAGTGTTCATGTGGAAGGAGACGCCGGCTCCGGCCTGGAAGACATCGACAACGAATTCATCGTTCCACTTTTCGTCGACGACTTCCTGCGCGGCGGCCATAATGGCGCTGGCGCGTTCGGGATCGATAAGGCCCAGATCGCCGTTCGCTTCTGCGGCGGCGTATTTGATCATGGCGATGGCACGAATGAGCGAGGGATGCGCGCGCATGCCGGAAATCGGATAGTTCTGAATCGCGCGCGCGGTCTGTGCGCCGTAATGGGCGTTGGCGGGAACTTCGACGAACCCGAGAGAATCCTTTTCGCGACGGGTTTGGGACATTGTGCCCTCCCAACAATCGTATTCCCGAACAGGTCAGGCGAGGATTGGAACTCCGGCGATGCGGCTTTGGATTTTTGCCTGCCACTCCTTGGGCCCGGTTTGATGCACGGACGTGCCATTGGAATCGACGGCGACGGTCACGGGCATGTCGCGGACTTCGAACTCGTAGATGGCTTCCATGCCGAGGTCTTCAAAAGCGAGGACGCGTGAGCCCTTGATGGCCTTGGAGACAAGATAGGCGGCTCCGCCGACGGCCATGAGGTAGACGGCGCGATTATCGCGGATGGCTTCAACGGCGGCGGGGCCGCGCTCGGCCTTGCCGACCATTCCTAGAAGTCCCGTTTGTTCGAGCATTTGGCGGGTGAATTTATCCATACGCGTGGCAGTAGTGGGGCCGGCGGGGCCGACAACTTCGTTTCCGACGGGATCGACGGGACCGACGTAGTAGATGAAGCGGTTGGTGAAGTCGACGGGGAGCTTTTCGCCGCGATTGAGCATGTCGGTCATGCGCTTGTGGGCGGCGTCGCGGCCAGTGAGGAGCTTGCCGTTGAGCAGCAGGACTTCGCCGGGATTCCAGGTGGCGACTTCTTCGCGGGTCACGGTGTCGAGATTGACACGGCGCGCAGAGGAAGCGTCGTAGGTGAGTGATGGCCAGTCGGAGAGCGAAGGCGGATCGAGGGCGACGGGGCCGGAGCCGTCGAGAACGAAATGCGCGTGGCGCGTGGCGGCGCAGTTGGGGATCATGGCGACGGGGAGATTGGCGGCGTGCGTGGGGTAGTCGAGGATTTTCACGTCGAGAACGGTGGTGAGGCCGCCGAGTCCCTGCGCGCCAATGCCGAGGTCGTTGACCTTGCGGTAAATCTCGAGGCGCATTTCCTCGAGCTTGTTGGAGGGGCCGCGCGCGATGAGGTCCTGAATGTCGATGGGGTCCATCAGCGCTTGCTTCGCGAGGAGCATGGCTTTTTCCGCAGTGCCACCGATACCGATGCCGAGCATTCCGGGCGGGCACCAGCCCGCGCCCATGGTGGGCACGGTTTTGATGACCCAGTCGACGACGGAGTCTGACGGGTTGAGCATGACGAATTTTGATTTGGCCTCGGAGCCTCCGCCTTTGGCGGCGACAGTGACATCGACGTTGCCGCCGCGGACCAGTTCGATATTGACGACGGCGGGAGTGTTGTCGCGGGTGTTGCGGCGGGCTCCGGCGGGGTCGGCGAGGATGGAGGCGCGGAGCTTATTGTCGGGATGCAGGTAGGCCTGACGCACGCCTTCGTTGACCATTTCCTCGACGGTCATGGCGGACTCGATGGAGGTGTCCCAGCGGACGTCCATGCCGATTTTGAGAAAGACGGTGACGATGCCGGTGTCCTGGCAGATGGGGCGGTGGCCTTCGGCGCACATCCGCGAGTTGACGATGATCTGAGCCATGGCATCGCGGGCGGCGGGAGACTCTTCAAGCTCGTAGGCGCGCGCGAGATTGCGGATGTAGTCGGCGGGGTGGTAGTAGCTGATGTACTGGAGAGCGTCCGCGACGCTCTGGATAAGGTCCTGCTGACGAATCGTAGCCATCGTATCCATTATAGGAGCCGGGTGGTGGCGATCATCTAAGCTAATGACATGAACGGCGACGGGGCAGATGCGGAGCGTTTTGACGTATTGGTGATTGGCGCGGGACCGACGGGCATGGCTTGCGCGATCGAGGCGCAGCGGGCGGGGTTCCGGAGCGTGATGGTGGACAAGGGCTGCCTGTGCAACTCGATTTTTCATTATCCGTCTCACATGACGTTCTTTACGACTCCGGAGCTGCTGGAGATTGGAGACATTCCGTTTCCCAGCCCCAATCAGAAGCCGGTGCGCAACGAGGCGCTGGAGTATTACCGCAAGGTGGCGGACCACTATGCGCTGGACGCCAGGCTGTACAGGCTGGTGGAAGAGGTGACAGGCAACGACGGCGCGTTTGAAGTGCGGGCGCGGGACCGCTTTGGCCGCGCGGAAACTTACGGCGCGAAGAAGGTGATTGTGGCGACGGGGTATTACGACTTGCCGAATTATCTGGATATTCCCGGCGAGGACCTGCCAAAGGTGCACCATTACTATGACGATCCACACCCGTACTACGACCTGGATGTGGTGGTGATTGGCGGAAAGAATTCAGCGGCGATTGCGGCGCTGGAGTTGTGGCGGCATGGGGCGCGAGTGACGCTGGTGCATCGCGGGCCAGCCATGCACAGGCATGTGAAGTACTGGATTCTGCCGGATATCGAGAACCGCATCAAGAGGGGCGAGGTGGCGGCGCACTTCAACAGCCAGGTAACGGAGATCGCGCCTGATTCGGTGACGCTGGAGACTCCGGAGGGCGTGCTGGTGCTGCCAAACAACGTGGTGTTTGCGCTGACGGGGTATCATCCGGACTTTGATTTTTTGACGGAGATGGGCGTGCGCTTTGAAGGCAAGGACCGGCTGCCCATATGCGACGCGAAGTGCCTGGAGAGCAATGTGCCGGGGATTTATCTTGCGGGAGTGATTGTGGCGGGATCGCGAACGAACGAGATTTTTATTGAGAATGGCCGCTTCCACGGGCGGCAGATCGCGGAAGATTTGAAGAAAAAATTGGGGCCGGTGAAGGTGGGAGCGTAGGGCGCTGCGAAGGGCTTCAGCCTCTACGGCTGCATCAGGCCGCGATCGGCGATACCGATGCCGGTGAGCTTTTTGAGAGGGCAAGTGGGCGCGGGGTGGGAGCTCGAGTATTTTGATCGTGTGACGTGGAAGCGATGCAGGCGCATATAGCGCACGCGGAGGCCGTCGATGGTCGCGGGCATGGAGCGCGGCGCGGTAGAGGGATCGACGAGGACCAGAAGCGCGGGCTGTTGCGGATCGTCAAGGCTCTGCGCGACGCCAACGCCGAAGATTGCCGGGTCTTTCAAAAGACGCGGAGCGTACTGGCTGACCACTGATTTCGCCGAAGCCAGCGCGGTTGCCGAGAGATCCAGTCCATTGACTGATGCGGGCGAGGTAGGCGCGTCGTCGCGGGCGAGCGTGGCGAGGTCCGTCGGGATGACCTGTGTGCGGACGCCCTCGATGCTGGGCGGGATGCTCACGCGGGGCAAGGACTTATCGACGTAAACGATGATGGCAGGCTGGCCAGGGCTGTCGAGGCTGGCGCCGGTGCTGACGGCGAAGATCCCGCGGTCCGGATTGACAAGGAACGCGGCGGAAGTATCGGCGACGAGCCTTGCATGCGCGGCCAGATCAGCGGGGACCGGGATGCTCGGGGCGGACGGGTTTGAGTCATAGCGAAGACAGGCTACGGGGTGAGGCGTGTCGGTGCCAACGATGCTGAGGCCACCTCCGGTTTGCGCGCCAAGTTCGCGCAACACTTCACCGATGGGATTGGCGATGCTGAGGCCGTGGCCCTTGCCGTCGGTTCCCCCGGCGAAGAAGAGGCCGACAGGCTCGGCGTTGGATGCGTCTACGACGAGCGCGCCTGAGTCGCCGCTGTCGGAGAAGCGGTTTCCGGCGATGCCGATTTGGCCGGTGTAAATCTTGGTGTAGTAGGGCTGAGTTTCGGCGCAATCCTTGAAGTAGTCGACCTTAACGCTGAGATCGACCGCGTCAACCGAGGAGCAGGTGAGGCCCGTGGTGCGTCCGCTTTTGGCGAGGCGCAGGCCGTTGAGGTTGGCAGCGGTGAGGGCTTCTCCGGTGCCGGCAACTGGCGGGGCTGCGGCGAGCGTGTCACTGGCGGAAACGGGATGCGTAGGCGTGGCCAGTTGCAGGATGCTTCCGCTGGAGTCGACCGCGCCGGGGGTGACGGCGGCGAGGGCGGCATCAACGTCGGTGTTCGAAGTTGCCAGCGGGACAACGTATTTGAGAGTGGCGACGGGCCGCAGGGTTGAGCCAGCGTGGCTGAGAGGTACGCAGCCGTCGTCGATCATTCCGGGCTGGTCGATGGCGTCGCCGGCGCGGCCCTGGTCGGATTCCGCGAGGACATGATTGTTGCTGAGGATGAACTGGTCCTTCTGGCTGTCTTCAACGAGGGCACCCAGTGTTCCGCCGCAGCAGTCGGCGATGAAGGACTGGCCGGAAGCGTCACGATAAGTGTCGAAGTCATTGTCATTGCCGCCGGAGGATCCGAGCGCGATGGGGCCGGTTTGCGGTGACTGGTTCGCGACCGGATTGCTGTTGACGCCGTTGTTGTCGAGCAGGATCTTGGTCGTGGTAGAGGATTCGTTCACGGAGGCGCTGAGATAGATGACGCCAGGCCCAGGCGATTCGGGCGCGGTGTAGAGGACTTTGCAGGTTGTGTACTGGTCGAGGCTGCGCTGGCACGTTACGCCGCTAAGGGTTCCTTTGTCGGCGATGTTTGCCGGGACGGAAGTGAGGCTCCAGTGAACATCTCCGGCGTTTACCTCGGCGATTTCTGCAGTGGCCTGGAGGGTGGCTCCGACGGTGAGGGAGGCGTTCTCGGGAAGGAGCGACTGGACGAATCCGGGGGTGACGCTGATGGATTCACCCGCTGTCTGGAAGGGGTCACTTTTAAGGTGGGCGGCGACCTCAACGCGCACGGCGCTCTGGGAGAGGGCAGATGGCGGAGTGTAGAGTCCGGTTGAATCAATGTGGCCTTCGCCCAGGGTGAGGGCGTTTTCTCCGCCTGCAACCGACCAGGTGACGGGGGCCGGGGCTCCGGAAGGCAAATGGGCGGAGAATTGAACTTGCCCGTTGGAATTGACGCTGGATTTGGAGGCTGTAACGGTGAGCGCGCCATTCGCGCTTACGCTGCCATACTGCGCGACGCCGCATCCGGCCACAAACACGAGTAGCGCGGGGATGGCGAGCCCGAATTGGCGGCGAAGGCGCGAATGCATGGCGAAAATGTGGCAAAAGGCCACAACGCTAACTATCTTAGACCGCTTACCCCGCTTTACGAACGGGTTTATGAGATGACATTTCGCAGGAATCCACGAATGCCAATAGCCCACAAGATTGCCAGCGACGCCAGCATGGCGAGGATGATGGCAACGTCGGGCATGTGCGGCACACCAGGCGTAAGGGCGGCGCGCAAGCCCTCGCTCATGTAAACGATGGGATTGATCAGCACGGCCATCTGCAGCCAGCGCAGATGGCTGAGGACCTCCCAGGGATAGTAGACGCAGCCGAGAAAGGTGATGGGCACGACAACGATGGAGAAGACGAGTCCGATTTGCTGCGGCTTTACGTTGGAGCCAATGGCAAGTCCGAGCGCGCCGGCGAGCAGGCTGGACAGAATAAGCGTGATGATGAACATGGCCCAGCTCGTGATTTGAAAATACACGGGCGTCGCGGGGACATAGATGGCAAGCGGCAAGACGAGCAACGCGGAGAGTATGGATTGCAAACCGCTGAAGCAGACCTTCTCCGCAGCCACAGCCCAGACGGGCAGAGGACACATGACTCGGTCATCAATTTCGCGGGTGATGCCGAACTCCTGCGAGAGCGGGAGGGCGACGGAAGCGATTCCGCAGAACATGATGGCGACGGCCATGAGTCCGGGCAGCAGAATGGTTGCGAAATTTGCGCCGCCCACGTCGTTCGCCTGACCGATGCGCGGCAGCAGAAACGTGAAGACGAATAGGAAGAGCAGCGGCTGCATGATGATGCGGGTGACGAACGGGCCAATCTCGCGCCGCAAAACGCGGAAGTCGCGCAGCATTAGGCTCACGAAGGCTCCGGTGTAGGAAACGCGCTGTTCCGCAGGAAATGTGCTGATGGCGGTTGCGCTACTCACGCAGATCTCTCCCGGTTAATTCGATAAATACGGTCTCGAGGCTGGGCTCATTAATGGAAATGTCGCGCACACCGTGGTTGTGTGTTGCCTCCATGAGTTGCGGCAGAAGTCCTTCGATCTCTCGAGCAAGCAGGCGCAGGCCGCCCGATATTGGTTCGACGCTTCGAATCTGCGGAAGGGCGCGGAGCTTTTCGGCAAGCGGCGATGCGGAGTCTTCAGAGCGCAAAGCCAGCTCAATGCGGGTGTTCGCTCCGAGGGTGGTCTTGAGCTTTTCAGGCGAGTCGAGCGCCAGCACCTTGCCGCGATCAATAATGGCAACGCGTTCACAAAGGGCGTCGGCCTCTTCCATGTAATGAGTGGTGAGGACGACGGTGATGCCTTCGGCGCGAAGCTCGCGAACGGCCTCCCACATAGCGATGCGGCTTTGCGGATCGAGACCGGCGCTTGGCTCGTCGAGGAACAGGACTTTGGGGCGATGCGCGATGGCCCGGGCGATCTGGATGCGCTGTTGCAGACCGCCTGAGAGCTGCGATGGAAAACTCTTTGCGCGCTCGAGAAGATGAAACTGCTTTAGCAGAGAGTTGGACCGGTCGCGTGCTTCGGCTCCGCTGAAGCCGAAGTATTTGCAGTGAAAATAGAGGTTCTCGAAGATGGTGAGGGAGCGGTCGAGAGTGTTGTACTGCGGTACCACGCCAATGTTGCGGCGCGCTTTGGCCGGCTGCGCCACGACGTCGACGCCAGCAATGTGCACGCGGCCGCTGGTGGGCAGCGTGCGCGTGGTGCAGACTCCGATGGTGGTGGTTTTGCCTGCGCCGTTCGGGCCTAGAAGGCCAAAGAGTTCGCCCGGCTCAACAGCCAGGTCAATACCGTCGACAGCAGTCACGCTCTGGTGCTTGTCGCGATAGATCTTGGTGAGCCCGGTAATGTCAACAATCACTGAGGAGAAACCAATTCTGAGAGGGGATGTGACTTGCCTGTATCGATTATACGAAGATCAGGCGCACTGCCCCTGGCGCGGGAGCGCATGGATGGTGCGCTCCCGACCTCAGAAATGGATTCAACTCAGTTTTTAGGCGGCGTTCGACTTGCGAGCGCTTGCTGGAACGAGGCGCGGTCCAGCGGCGATCGCAGGCATGACGCGGACTTCGCCAGCCGCGGCAGTGTTCATGCGGCGCACTTCAAGAACAGTGAGCTGACGCATGTTCGCAGCGGAGTAGAAGATGCGCTTACCGCAGTCGAGGCAGACCTTGTAGGTCTCATGTTCCAGGGTGAATGGACGTGTCAGATGCTGGTGGCTGCAACCAAGGATTGTTTCGTACAGAAAGTTGAAGATTGCATTGAGGATTTGCATGAACTGGCCCTCTCTTTCCCCCCTCGCAATCGTGCTGCTGATCGCAATCGGGCGACAACGACCGGCGCGCTTAGCGGGGGGACCGCCGTTCATGTGTGATGCGCCATTATATGAAAAGTAGCCGGAGACCCAAGAGAAATTTTTCTCTGTTTGTACCGCTGCGGGTACTGGTTAAGGGCGAAAATAGCGCAAACCATTCATTCCCTGTCAGATGAGCGCGAATGGGGGTGTTGTATAACCAAATTCCTTTTCAACAGCCATCGCGACGGTGAGAACAATTTCGTCGGCATATGGACGCCCTGCAATTTGAACGCCAATTGGCAGTCCTTCGGCGGAACGGGTAACCGGAACGACAACAGCCGGACCCGCGAGCAAATTGAACCACTGCGTGTAACGCATGGCATCCAGATAGCCGACAGTTTGCCCTCCGATGGCCCACTCGCGCTCGCCATGACGAAATGCAGCCGTTGCGCAGACGGGCGTGAGCAGCAAAGGATAGTCGCGCATTTCTGCGAGCAGCTTTTCGCGCACAAGATCGCACTCGGCCCAGGCGGTGAGGAGCGATTCAGCGGAGAGTGGCTCACATTCGCCAGCGACGGCGAGAAATTCGCGGAAGATGGGACTGAGTTCGGCTTCGCGTCCGCGAATTGCAGGTGCATAAAACATGGCGCCGCACTGCACGAAGAACCTCCACCACAGCATGCGGGCGGGCTCAAGCGATGCGGGGCGAAATGGGCGCACAGTGAAGCCGCGCCGTTCGAGTGCGAGAGCCGAATCGCGAATCGCCTGTCGTGTTTCGTCTGTTACAGGAGTGATGCCGTCGTCTTCGAAATATCCGATGGGCACACGCCTCGCCTCTTCGAGTGAAACTTCGCGGAAGCCCACAGGAGCGCTTGCGGGGTCGAGTTCGTCGTGGCCCGAGAGCACGCGAAATAGAAGCGCGAGATCCGCAACTGTGCGTGCCAGGGGGCCGATTGCGCCGAGAATAGAGAATGGGCCGATGCAGGGCGGCAAATGGCCGCGTCCTGGGACGCGTCCGGGTGTGGGCTTGAGAGCGCAGATGCCGCAGAAGTGAGCGGGTTCGCGCACGGAGCCGCCACTGTCGCTTCCGAGTCCGCATGCGGAAAGACCAGCGGCGATGCCCGCAGCTTCGCCACCGCTTGAGCCGCCAGCAGAATGGTCGAGGCTCCACGGATTTGCTGTGCGCCCGTAAAGGAGATTGCTGGTCTCATAGGCCATGAGCAATTCAGGGCAGTTGGTTGTGCCCAGCAGCGTGACGCCCGCGACGCGGAGGCGCGCAACGGCTTCAGCATCCTGAGTGGGAGTGAAGCCGCGATTGAGCGTGCTGCCAATTTCGCATTTGTAGCCTTGAGTTGAGATGGACGACTTGACCGTAACCGGGAGTCCAGCTAGTGGGCCGTGTTGAGGCCGTCGGGCCTGAGCGCGCACACGGTCGGCGTCGAAATCCACCAGCGCGTTCAGCGCCGGGTTGAGGCGCTCGATGCGTCGGATGTATTCCTCAGCGAGTTCGATGGAGGAAATCTCGCGCCGCTGAAGCAGCGCGAGCTGTTCCACTGCGGATAGTAGTGCGACGCTCACGGCTGCTGGTGGGCGGGTTGGTAATCAAACTGGAAGCGCTGCATGCGGTCACCGGTTTCGAAGCGGTCATCCCAATTGAGTCGGTAGCGTATGGAGCTTGCGTCGTCAGGATAATGCTCGCTTGCAGGATAGGGATACGCAGTCATGCCGTGGAATGGAAGTTGCGCCACGGTGAACGGTGACGCCTCGTAGAAGTCCATGTCCTTTACGAAACCATTGGCATAGAAGAAGTAGTCGCGCGTCCAGTGCGGCGGAAGCTGCGGCAGCGCTGCGCCGCTGAACTCGGCATCGATTTCTTCGCCACTGCCGAAGATTACATAGTGGTTGCCGACCGATTTGAGCAGCGACGTTACGTTGCCGTAGTTTGTGTATTCGCCACGTTGCCAGCGAAACGGACCGGTTTGGCTGATGCGGTTGTAATTGTAGGTAAGATCGCCCGGTGGCGAATCCGGCGTTGCGCGTTCGATCTGCTGCGGGTATCCGCGGAAGACCAGGTGCGCAGAGGCAAGCGGCATTTCGGTTTCACGGACTTGGGATGGTTGAGTCGCACCGTTATCGACGAGTGCCTGATCCCAGTAGATTTGCAGGTTCGTGGTGAGGCGAATTTTGCGTGTGCCTGGTTGCAGTTTGCCGGTTAGGTCCACCGTGATGGTGCGCGGAAGACCTGCGGGAAAGCCCATGTCATCAATGATGCGCTTCCAAGTGCCGTTGGGCATTTGTGCCTCGACGTAGGGCGGAACCGGCTTCAGCCCTGCCTGCCATGCGGCATACATGGAACTGGCGCTGAAGTATTCAATGTAGCCATGCAATAACAGGTGGAGTGGATGTTCGGGCGTCCATGCGCCAAGATCGAACGTGAGCGTGTGCATGTTCGCGTAGCCGTCGTAACTGAGATTGGTGAAGTCGTGGACGTAATGGTGGTCCCGCTTTGCGAGCAGTGGAAGAACGTTGCGGCCATGGTTGTCCCACGCTCCGGCGAGTAGATGCGCGAACGGCGAGACGACGACAACTTTGCCCGAGGCGAAAGGCGGCTCGCTGAGGAAGCGCTCGTCGGGGAAGACTTGAGTTCCTTCAGGATGATCGACAGCGACAAGACGAAGCTGATCGATGTAGTTGATTTCTTCCATCGGCTCGCCGAAGCGCAGGCTGTAGAGCCCATTGTGAGGCTGGAGGTCCGCGCCATCTACTTTGATCCACTCGTCAGGATCGTTATCGTTAGTGGCGGTTGGAGAGATCCAGTGACCCACGACGGCGGCGCCGATTACGTCGGAGATGAATTTGAACTGCTTCCCATTCCATGCGAAGAGCACGGGACAGGAGCTGCCGCGGCGGTCGAGTTCCTTGAGTGCGATGGTGCGGGCGGGGTTGAGATCGATTTCGTCCTGAGGGACGCCGGTGGGCCACAGCAAACGCACGACGTCGACGTGATCGACCTGGCCGAGTCCGGCGATTACTTCGTTCGAGCCTTGGCCGAGATAGCCTGATGCTCCAGCAACTTCAAACTTTTGCCACAGGCCGTTGGCGAAAACTTCCACCTTTGTACCGATAGCGGTCTTGTTGTCAGCCAGACCGGTAAGGTCAATGCGGATGGAGTGGTTTTTGCTTCCGCCGATGTTACGCAGGACCAGTGGGGGGCCTCCGGCCTGGGTGACGATGAGGTCCGCAGCGCCATCGCCGCCAACGTCGGCAGCGATGAGCGAGCGCGGGTTCTTCAAATGCAGTTTGGTGGCGCCGACTTCGGCACTTACATCCTGAAAGCCTTTGGAGCCGCAGTTGCGCAGGACGCGCAACTCGGGACCGTTGGCTGTATCGACGAGGACGGCGAGATCGATCCAGCCGTCGTTGTCAATATCGATGGGAGTGAGGCCCCATGCAGACTTTACGCCCGCGAGCGGAAGGGACACACGCTCGAATCGCTTGCCTTCAACGTTGCGCCAGAGAGTGACTCCAGGAGCGCTGGCGTGGGTGAGGGCAATGTCCATCCAACCGTCTTTGTTGAAGTCGAAGACGGACACGCCGCGCGTAGGCGGAAGACTGCTGTCGCTGTAAAGCGGCATGGGCTGGAACGCGCCCTCGCGGCGGTTGAGATAGATCATGGGAGACGCGCCCGATCCAGTGACGACGAAGTCGACGGCGCGGTCATTGTTTACGTCGGAAAGTGTGACGCCGGAGGTCGGCCTGGCTCCCGCGAGACCTGTTGGGACGGTCCACTCGGTAAAGGTGGAGTTGCCATTGTTGCGCCAGAGCACATTCGCGCCATGGCCTGTGGAAGTCCCCGTGACGAAAAGATCTACGTCGCCATCGTGATCGAAGTCGATGAAGGTGAGCGCAGAGGGACGGTTCAATTGCTTGATGCCGACGGATTCTGTGACGTCGGCGAACTTGCCGTTGCCGAGATTGTGGAAGAGGATGATGCGGTCGCTCATGGCGACGGCGAGGTCGGGCTTGCCGTCAGCGTCGTAGTCGCCCACTGCGCATGCCAAAGCTTTGCCGCTAGCCTTAAGGCCAGTCTGGTCAGGAGAGAGTGCTTCATATTTTCCGGCAACGTTTTTATATCCCTGGATGGCTGAGGCGCCTTCGCCCATGACGGCGAGGTCTTTGCTTCCGGGGCTCTCGATTCCGATGATGCATGCGCCACCCGCGGCGGAGGCGCCGGGCAGCGGCTCGGGGTCGAAATGAACAGGAATCATTGGGCCGGCAGCGGGTGGCGGAGCGATCATGTCTTCGACCTTGGCGTAGCTGCCCTGTTCGCCATAAGCCGCGCTGAGCGGCGACGAAACTTTGGATTGAACGATCTGCTGAAAACGAACCAACTGTGCGCGGGCGGCGGCGATTTGCTTTGTGCGTTGGAGGGCGCGAGCCAGTCCGAAATGTGCAGAGGCGTGAAGCGGATTCAGCTTGATGGCGGCTTCGTACTCAGTCTTGGCTTGGGCGTATTCGGCAAGGCTGAGGTAGAGGGCTCCGAGGAAGTAGTGTGCGTCGGCATCGCTGGGGTCAATCTTTACGGCGTGGTTCATGTCGTCGAGGGCGAGCTTTGGTGTTCCGGCGTCGAGATGGGTGAGCCCGAGTGCGTACCAGGCGTGCGGATCATTCGGTGCCATCGTGGTGGCCTGCTTGAGCGCGGTTTCGGCCTCAGGAAGCTTTTGGAGATATAGGAGCGCGATGCCCTCGTTCACGACTGGAGCTGATGCCGTCGCGTCAGCCTTATGCGCCTCTTCAAACTTCGCAAGAGCTTTCTCTGTCAACTGCTGGTTCATGAGCGCGACGCCGATGTTGTTAAGGCGTCCCGCTTCAAGCGCGGCGGATGAAGTTTGCGCGAGGGATTGCGAGGCGAGCAAAGTGGCTGCGAGCAGGAGGGCCGTAGCGGTCGCAGCGGTAAGTTTGAGACGGGCAGAGGTGATCATCGCTGGGCCTGATTATAGCTACAATCGAAGCAATGATTTTGCGTCGACAAGGTGCGTCGCGTGCGGTTGGCGACGCTGATTTATCTGAATATGTTAAGGCTCACGAGGTGGCGATTGCGCGCAAGCGCGTGTTGATTACGGGAGCGGGCGGGTCGATTGGATCTGCGTTGGCGCATGCCGTTGCGACCCATGGGCCAGAGGCGCTTGTGCTGGTGGATTTCTCGGAGCAGGCGCTATATCAAATTGATCGCGAAATCGGTGCGCCGCACAGAGCGATATTGGCGGATGTCTGCGATGAGGTTGCACTAGATGCGACGTTCGAGCACTGGCGTCCGCAGATCGTGTTTCATGCTGCGGCGTTCAAGCATGTGCCGCTGATGGAATCGCATCCGTTTGCGGCAGTAAGGAACAACACGGTGGGAAGCTTCACGCTGGCTCGGGCTGCGGTGCGGCATGGAGCGGAGCAGGTTGTCATTGTTTCGACCGACAAAGCTGTTGAGCCCGCCAGCATCATGGGTGCATCGAAGCGAATCGCCGAACTTGCGGCTCTGGCGCTGGCATCGCCCGCTACGAGGGTCAAAGCCGTGCGCATGGGAAATGTCTATGGATCTCAAGGAAGCGTGGTCCCATTGTTTGAGGGGCAGATTGCGCAAGGAGGGCCGGTGACGGTCACTCATGCTGATGCGACGCGGTATTTTTTGTCGCTCGATGAGGCGGCGGAGTACCTGCTGATTGCGCTTGCGGACGATTTTCCGAGCGGACTACTGGTTCCCGAGCTTGCGGAGCCGGTTCGGGTAGAGGAGATTGCGAGAGAGTTGATTGAGAAGAGCGGTTCGGGGGCGGGCATTTCATATATTGGGTTACGACCTGGAGAGAAACTGCACGAAAAGCTGCTTGCTGAGGATGAGTCGTTTGAGGGCGGTGTGGCCAGGCCGCTTCGCGTAATTCGAAGCCGAAGGATTTCGGCCGACGAGGCGGAGCGGGTGATTCACGACCTGCAGGCGGCGATTGCGATGCGGGATGTTGGGCGGCTTGTTGACGTGGTGATGCGTCTGGTTCCGTCTTACAAACCGAGCGATACGGTATTGGGCCAGCGAGCGGCGGCGGGGTGCCGCGCATGAATTCGGGAAAGCGAACCATTGCGGTCGTAACCAGCTCGCGTGCCGACTATAGCCATCTATATTGGCCGCTAAAGGAACTGGCGTCCCATCCTGATGTCGATTTGAAGCTGATCGCGATGGGATCGCATCTCGCACCGACGTTTGGAAACACGGCACAGGAGATTGAGCGCGACGGGATTCCGATTGCAGCGAGGGTGGAGTGCCTACTGAATTCAGATTCGGACGTTGGCATGGCGAAGACGATTGGAGTCGCTGTGCTGGGGCTGGCGGATGTGTTCGGGCAAATGCGGCCCGACCTTCTGCTGCTTATCGCGGACCGCTACGAGATGCTCGCGCCGGCGTCAGTCGCTCTTGCGCTGCGGATTCCCATTGCCCACATTGAAGGTGGAGAGATAAGCGAAGGCGCGATTGACGACGCGGTGCGCAATGCTCTGACAAAGATGAGCCACATTCACTTTACCTCGACGCATATGGCGCGCGAACGCGTAATCGCGATGGGTGAGGAGCCGTGGAGAGTGCATCGTGCGGGTGCGCCGTCGTTGGACCATTTGCGCCGAAGCAAATTGCTCGCGCGAGAGGAACTGGAGCGCCGGCTGAAGATAGATCTGTGCAAGCCCACGCTGCTGGTTGCGTATCATCCGGTGACGATTCGGCGTGAGACAACGGAGGAGATGGACACGCTATTTGCTGCATTGATGGGGATGGATGGACAGATCCTGTTTTGCTATCCGAACTCGGACGCGGGGAGTCATCGGATTATCGAGCGCACGCGGCGATTCGTTGCAGATCGGGGT
The DNA here is from genome assembly GCA_035945555.1 of Acidobacteriaceae bacterium. GTDB lineage: Bacteria > Acidobacteriota > Terriglobia > Terriglobales > Acidobacteriaceae > Silvibacterium. Next base: position 1,622 of record DASZAG010000178.1, on the reverse strand, counting down.
GAGGGGCAGGTGTTCACGAATCTCGACCCCATCACCTATTGGAGCTTATTGCGCTGCGTGGATGCTCTTGTGGGCAACTCGAGCAGCGGAATTATGGAGACGGCGTCATTCGCTCTGCCTACAGTGAATATTGGTTTGCGGCAGCAGGGCAGGGAGCGCGCGCGAAACGTGCTGGACGCGGAGCCCGAAGAAGCGGAGATTCGGACGAGGATTGCCGAGGCGCGCAGCGAAGGTTTTCGGCAGTCGCTGGAGGGAATGGAAAATCCTTATGGCGACGGGCATGCGACGGAGAAGATTGTGGAAGTACTGACGACGATTCCGCTCACGCAGGACCTGCTGATCAAGAAAGCCTCATGAAGATTCCGCTCTCCGCGCCTGACATTACGCAGGCGGAAATCGATGCCGTGACGGAGGTATTGCGAACGCCGCGGCTCAGCCTGGGGCCTAAGCTCGCAGAGTTCGAGCGTGCGATGGCGCATTACATCGGCGTGCGGTACGCGGTTGGAGTGAGTTCAGGCACGGCCGGGCTGCACCTGTGCATTCGAGCGTTGGGAATTGGCGACGGTGATGAGGTGATTGTGCCGTCGTTCACGTTTGTGGCCGTAGCTAATGCAGTTCGATATGAGCGCGCCACGCCGGTGTTTACTGACATTGACGCCGCGACGCTGAACCTTAATCCGGCGAAAGTGGAAGCGGCCATTACGCCGCGTACACGCGCGATTGTGGTGGTGCATACGTTTGGAGTTCCTGCGGAGGTTGACGCGATTCTGGAAATCGCACGGCGCCACGGGCTGGCTGTGATTGAGGACGCGTGCGAGGCGATCGGGGCGGAGTACCGCGGCAGGCGGGTGGGCGGGTTTGGAGATGCGGCGGTCTTCGCCTTCTATCCGAACAAGCAGATCACGACCGGCGAAGGCGGCATGGTGCTGACACGCGATGAGAAGCTGGCGCGACGAGTGCGCGCGCTGCGAAACCAGGGCAGATACGATTGCGACGATTGGTTGCAGCACTCTGAAGTTGGCTACAACTATCGGCTGTCCGAGATGCAGTGTGCGCTCGGCATTGAACAGATGAAGAGGGTCGACGAAATTCTCGGCGCACGCGAAAGAGTGGCGCGGCGGTATCATGAGCGGCTGAAGGGCGAGCCGCTGGTTTTGCCGACGTTGACGATGCCACATGCGCGGATCAGCTGGTTTGTTTACGTCGTGCGGCTAATGCCGGAGATCGGGCAGCATCGCAACGCGATCTTAAGGGCGCTGACGGCCCAAGGCATCGGGTGTGGACGCTACTTCGCCCCGATTCACAAGCAGCCGGCGTACGCAGCGTGGAATGACGTCTCTCTGCCGGTGACTGAAGTCGAGGCTGCGCGGACGATCGCGCTGCCATTCTTCAACACGATTACCAGCGATGAACAGGACCGTGTTTGCGATGTGCTTTCGGCTGAGCTGCGTCGTGTCAGCGGGCGGTGAGCGATTTGTTGTGACCGAGTAGGGCGTCGAGCGAGAAGAGTCCGGCGCCGAAGATGAAGATGATGAGAGCTGCGAAGAAGAAAGTGAAGGGGTCGGCGCCGTAGAAAGTGCCGGGGTCTTTGAAGACGGCGTGCAGTGCTGCGCTGTCGGCGG
>DASZAG010000177.1:0-5519 GCA_035945555.1 Acidobacteriaceae bacterium | reverse complement strand
CTATACCCTGATTTACCCTTGCCTTATGACGCCGGTGAACGAGCTGGTATCCAAGCTGCGTGCGGGAGACACCCGCGCACTCGCCCGTGCTGTTTCTCTGGTTGAGAATGGCGCGCCGGAGGCGTCTGCGGTGCTCTCTGCATGCTTTCCGCACACGGGACGCGCACTGCGAGTGGGGGTTACGGGAGCGCCGGGCGCGGGAAAGAGCACGCTGGTGGACCGGCTGGCGCGGACGTGGCGCGCGGCGGGCAGCCGGGTGGGAGTTATTGCTGTTGACCCCAGCAGCCCGTTCACTGGAGGAGCGTTGCTCGGAGACCGCATCCGCATGCAGGAGCATGCCAGCGACGATGGCCTGTATGTGCGCAGCATGGCCACCCGCGGCTCACTGGGCGGACTGGCCAACGCGACTGCGGATGTGGCCCAGGTGATCGAAGCATCGGGACGCGACGTGGTGCTGATTGAGACGGTGGGTGTTGGACAGGATGAAGTCGAGATTGTGCGGCTTGCCGATGTCACCATTGTGGTGCTGGTTCCGGGCATGGGAGACGACGTGCAGAGTCTGAAGGCCGGGATTATGGAAGTCGCCGATATCTTCGCCGTTAACAAGTCTGACCGGGACGGGGCGGACCGCGTGGAGAAGGAGATTCGCGCGATGCAGACGCTCGCGACAACCCACGAGGATGAGGACTGGACTGCGCTGATTGTGAAGACCACGGCCACAACCGGCGAGGGCACCAACGCGCTCTTCGCCGCTATAAGTCACCGCTGCAAATGGCTGGGTACCGACGGACGGCTTGAGGCACGGCGTGCCGCATATTGGCGCGATCGCGTGGAGGCAATGCTGCGGCTGGCGCTTTTGAAGGAGGCACGCGCCCATGGCTTGAGCGAGGATGAACTCAAGGCTCACGCCAATCGCATCGCATCCGGAACTGAGGACCCTTACCAACTGGTGGAGGGAGTTGTGGCGAAGCTTTTCGATCGCGGAGTTCGGTTATGAGCAAGATTGATCATCTTGGAATTGCGGTTGAGAGCATTGCGGCCGCGCGATCTTTTTACGAAGCGCTTGGGCTTCGCGTGACGCAAGAGGAGACGGTTGAACATGAGCAGGTGCGCGTTGCCATGCTGCCGGTGGGGGAAAGCCGGATTGAACTGCTGGAACCGCTTGGCGAAGAGTCAGCGGTGGGGCGGTTCCTGAAGAAGCGTGGGCCGGGGCTGCACCATGTGGCTCTCCATGTGGATGACATCGCCGGAACTCTCACTGCTTTGAAGGCACGCGGCGTCAGGCTCGTATCGGACCAGATCCAGACTGGCGCCGGCGGCCACCTTTACTTCTTTGTTCATCCGTCGAGCGCGGGCGGAGTGCTGCTTGAGATTTGCCAGGACGTGAGCCCTGGCGATTATCCGGAGTTGGGAGAATGATTGTTCTTTCGATCGACACGTGCGGCGCGAGCGGGTCGGTGGCTCTGGGACGAGTGGAACCGGGGTCGATCTCGCTGTTTGGCGAGGTTGATTTACCCGGAAAGACGTATTCCGCGCAGCTTGTGCCGGAAGTTCGCGGTTTGCTCGCGGCTCACGGCATGGGTGCCGATGATCTCGACGCCATAGTCGTTGTGAATGGGCCGGGTAGCTTCACGGGGATCCGGGTTGGGGTCAGCTCGGCGAAGGGATATGCCGAGGGATTAAATCTTCCGATCGTTGCTGTGTCGCGGCTTGCCGTTCTTGCGTGGAAGGCCGAAGCTGGGCGTGCTGCTCTCGATGCTGGCCGAAATGAGTTGTATGTGCGCGACGGCAGCCGTGAATCGTTGGTTGCGGCGGCCGATCCGCTAACATCTGCCGACCTGGCCGTATGCGAGCCTTCCCTGCACTGGCGCTTTCCGGATGCGATGCTGGTCGAGGCTCCGACGGCAGGTGATGCGCTGAGATTTGCTGCGCCACGTCTGCTTGCACGCGAATTCGCCGATATTGCCACGCTCGATGGCAATTACGTTCGCCGCTCTGACGCGGAGCTCTTCTCAAAAGCGGCTGAGAAGGCCGCCACGGGGAAGACGTAAGTGTTTAGCGTTCGCCCGCTGGCGCCGCTCGATATTGATGCCATCCTGGAAATCAATGCTTCCACGCCCGAGGCGGCACGCTGGCCTCGGGAAGCCTACGAAAGCTACCTGGGCGGCAAAGGTGTTGACCTCGCACGACGGATTTTTGTCGCCGAGAAGCACGAGAAGCTTGTGGGGTATATTGCGGGGCGGGTGGCTGTGGATATTTGCGAACTGGAAGCGATTGCAGTCCCAGAGGCAATGCGACGGGGCGGAGTTGGGAAGGCGCTGCTGAGTGCCCTAATCGACTGGGCGCGCAGCCGGTCAGCATTGCAGGTGCAACTTGAGGTTCGCTCTGGAAACAATTCTGCTATAAGCTTTTACTGTAATGCAGGATTTCACCGCGACGGTGTTCGCGCGGGGTACTATCAAAGGCCTGATGAGGATGCTGTTCTGATGAGTTTGCCTCTTGAGCGGGTACAGCAAAGGTGAATTTGCAAGATCCCAAATTTTCCACCGCATTCCTGTTGAAAGCAGACCTCCCCGGTGCTACTTTGGTACGTCTCAACACGACAGGAGGATTCGCGCATGGAGTTGGAGGCGAAGAACCTTCCGGATAGCGAAGCAATAACGGAACTGGAAGCCCGGCACCGCCGCTATTCGGAACAGTTAGAGGCGCTTGTACAGAAACCTTATCTTTCGCAGGAGGAGCAGCTTGAGGAGGTCCGCCTCAAGAAGCTCAAACTCCACATAAAGGATCAGTTGGCAGCCCGAAAAAGTGGGCAGCCGCAAAGCTACGTGGCCTGAAGGGCCGCTGGTTTTGCGCTAAAATCCAGCGACTTTCGCGGAATCCCTGAGTGTGATTCGCCGTGTGCGGCATGCCTGTCTTTGCTGCTCGGAACCTATCTATAATGTATGTGAGGGTTCTTTTCTCCTGAATGGTTCGCGACGGATACTTCTACGGTATTGCCTTGTTTGCAGTGGCGGGGCTGCTGCGTTACTTCTCCGGCGATTGGGTGTGGTCTATTATCCCGATCCTGCTGGCGCTCTTTTTCCTGTGGTTCTTTCGCGACCCTGAGCGCGAAATCCCCGACGGCGAAGGCCTGGTGATCTCACCGGCGGACGGCAAGGTGACCGAAGCGGTCCGGGTTGTTACTCCGGATGGCGAAGCGCTGCGCCTGAGCATCTTTCTGAATGTTTTCAACGTGCATGTGAATCGGTCACCCATTACGGGAACGCTTCGTGAAGTCGCATACCGTAACGGCAAGTACCTGAACGCGATGAATCCCGCGTCGGCAGAACAGAATGAGCAGAACAAGGCGGTGATCGAGGCCGATGAGGGGTATTTTGTTTCGTTCACGCAGATTGCCGGACTGCTGGCGAGGCGAATTGTCTTCCGGCACAAAGAAGGCGACCGGCTTGAGCGCGGCCAGCGTGTCGGGCTGATTAAATTCGGATCCCGGGTGGATGTGATGCTTCCCGGCCATGCTGAACTGCATGTGAAGAAGGGCGACCATGTGAAGGGCGGATCGTCGATTCTGGCGACTGTTCCGGAATTCCCAGTTCTGCCGGAGTTTGAAGAAGTCCTTGCGGAGCCGGTGGCGTGAACAGCATAGAGCATCCGCGCAGGCGCCGCCGCCGTGGCATGTATCTGCTGCCGTCGCTGTTTACGGCGATTAACATTGCGGCGGGTTACTTTGCGATTACGCAGAGCCTGCAAGGCTCCGTGCTGGAGCCGCACCACTTTGACTATGCGGCGCTGGCGATTCTTTTTGCGATCCCATTCGATTCCCTCGACGGGCGCATTGCCCGCATGACCAACACGACGAGTGAGTTCGGCAAGGAGCTGGATTCGCTCGCGGACGTGATCACCTTTGGAGTGGCACCCAGCATTCTGGCATATAGCTGGGGTTTTCGGATGCTGCCCGCGGGGATGGATCCGGCGTTGCGGCTGAAGCTGATTCAGCTTGGTGCTTTCGTCTGCTTTATTTTTCTGATTTGCGGAGCCAGCCGACTCGCGCGATTTAATATCAGCACCGATCCGAGGCCCAAGAATCCCGGACGCCCGGGGAGAAAGTACTTCGTGGGCATGCCGATTCCAGCGGCAGCCGGAGTAATTGCCGCAGTAGTTCATGGATTTCAAGGGCATCCCTTTAATACCTGGACAGCAATCTTATGGCTGCTGCTAGTGGGATTCACGGGCTTCCTGATGGTAAGCACCTGGCGATTCTGGAGCGGCAAGGAGATTAACCTTTCCAACCGACACCCTTTCCAGCTGATCGTATTCATGGGGCTCGTTATCTGGCTGCTGGTGTCGTTCTCACGACCGGTGTTGCTGGCGATGGCTTTGGCCTACATGTTCTCCGGCGTATTGGCGCGCGCGGCGTATTCTCGTCGCAGACACGGCCGCGGCGAGCAGCATGACCCGATTGCCCCTCCGGTCGAAAACGCGGGGCACTGAACCGAGATGAACGATAACTACAAGATTGCAATTGTCGGCGCGGCGACTCTCCGTGGCAAGGAACTGAACGAGGCACTGGGCGAGTCACCCTTTGCGGGCGCCGACTTCTCGCTTATGGATGATGAGTCGCAGCTTGGGCAGCTCGAGGCCGTGGGGGATGAAGTCACCTTCATCCAGCGCATTGAGCCCTCGGCATTCGAGGGGATGGACTTCGTTTTCTTTGCAGGAAGCGAAGAGGTCACACAGAAGCATTTCAAGGCAGCTCAAAAATCGGGAGCAAGCATTGTCGATCTCTCCAGCGCGCTTGAGGGCGAACCGGGGGTGCTGCTCTGTGCACCGTGGCTCGACGAGGCAACTTCGCAGAAGAGCCGGGTGAGTCTGGGAACTCCGGCGGTTGTGCCTGCGCATCCCGTCGCGGTGGCGCTGGCGCTTATACTGCAACGGCTGCGGGAGCTTGGAGACGTGAGATTCGCCGCCGCCACGGTGCTGGAGCCCGCGTCAGAATACGGCCACGCCGCGCTTGATGAGCTGCATCAGCAGACGGTGAGCCTGCTTAACTTCCAGAGCCTTCCCAAAGCGGTCTACGACACGCAAGTGGCGTTCAATATTGCGCCCGCTCTCGGCAGCGAGGCGCAGGCGGACCTCATGGCGAGCGAGTCGCGCATCCGGCGGCATTATGGCCAAATCGGAGGTGCATTGCCTGATGCAATGGTGCAACTGCTGCACGCTCCGGTATTTCACGGCCACGGCATTTCGCTTGCGGTGGAGTTTGCTCAACCGATGCAGCTCGATCATGTGGAGGCGGCTCTTGGCGGCGAGCACATCGATGTTGTGATGGGCGATGGCGACTCCGATGTTCCCAGCAACCTCAATACTGTGGGTCAGCCTGAAGTCATGGTCCGGGTGCGCAGCGGCGAAGGCGGCACGTCCGCAACGACCCGGTTCTGGATATGGGCCGCGCTGGACAATCTGAAGTTCGCCGCCCTGAACGCCATAGCCTGTGCAGAGGAACTACGCAAGCTACGGCC
>DASZAG010000176.1:0-13027 GCA_035945555.1 Acidobacteriaceae bacterium | reverse complement strand
GCATCCAACTGCTCGCTACCGGACTCCTCGGCGAGTTGCAGGTCCGCCATTATCACACGGCCACGCAGCGCGCGCCCTATACCATTGACCGACTCGTGCGTCTGCGCCCCTCCGGCGAGCCAAGCATCCTGCAGGAATAACTGTTCGCACCAAAATTAGAATTGTCATCCTGAGCGGAGTTCATCGCGCATAGCCGGGGTTCGTCCGTGGGGTGGTAGCGCGACGAACGAAGCCGAAGGGCCTGTTTTTTTGAATTTTTCGCTGCCTTTTTGACGCTTGCTTCCGAAGCATGTATGAAATAAGCCAAATGAAAGCGATTCAGATTCAAAAAATCGGCGGCCCCGAAGTCCTCACCCTGGCCGACGTTCGCACCCCGCGTCCGCTGCCCAATCAGGCTCTCGTGCGTGTGCGTGCTGCCGGAGTCAACTTCATCGACGTCTACTTCCGCGAGGGCCGCTATCCAGCCCAACTGCCCTACATCCTCGGTATGGAAGGCTCCGGCGTGGTCGAGCAGGTCGGCTCAGCCGTCAGCGACATCTCGCCCGGCGACCGCGTTGCCTGGTGGGACGCGCACGGCAGCTACGCCGAATACGCCGTTGTCGCTGCCGACCGCCTCGTCAATGTCCCTGACGGAATGGACCTGAAGCTCGCCGCGGCCGTCATGCTCCAGGGCATGACCGCGCATTATCTCTCGCACTCCGTCTTCGCTCTCAAGCCCGGAGACACGGCCCTCGTCCACGCCGCGGCTGGCGGCGTGGGCCTGCTGCTCACGCAGATGGCGTCGCAACTTGGCGCGCGCGTCATCGCCACCGTATCCACCGAGGCCAAAGAGAAACTAGCCCGCGGTGCCGGAGCCTCTGAGGTCATTCGCTACACCGAGGCCGATTTCCAAGCCGAAACCATGCACTTTACCCACGGGCGCGGTGTGGATGTGGTCTACGACTCCGTCGGCCGCACCACCTTCGATAAATCCCTGAACTGCCTGCGCCCGCGCGGCATGCTGGCTCTGTATGGCGGATCGAGCGGCGCTGTGCCGCCCTTCGATCTCATCGCTCTATCGCAGAAGGGTTCATTGTTCATCACTCGCCCCACGCTGAAGGACTACACCGCATCCCGCGCCGAGTTGGAGTGGCGCGCCGGCGACGTCCTGCGCGCGGTGCAAAACGGATCGCTTAAGGTACGAATGGAACACAGCTATCCGCTGGCGGAAGCGGCCCAGGCCCATCGCGACCTCGAAAGTCGCAAAACCACCGGCAAGCTCTTGCTTGATGTCTATTGAGGCTCTAACAATAGAACAGAGGCGGCAGCTTTTCCGTTTCCCGCTTCTAAAAATGGAAGAATGAGCGAAAGATTGAATCACTAATTCTCGGTCGTAGGGCCCAACAGTGGTATCAGGCCCTGGGCAGGCGGAAAGCTCGCTTGCCGTTACGCTTTATACGGAGACAGCTTGAGTCTGGATAAAATCATAGCCGCAGGTGCACCGGCAAAGAAGAAAAAGCCCGGGAGCGCGTCCGATCCGCTCTGGTATAAGGACGCAATTCTTTACGAGCTCCACGTCAAGGCCTTCGCCGATAGCAACAACGACGGCATCGGCGACTTCAAAGGCCTCATCAGCAAAGTCGATTACATTGTCAGCCTCGGCGTAACCTGCATCTGGCTGTTGCCGTTCTTTCCATCGCCCTTGCGCGACGATGGCTACGACATTGCCGATTACATGGATGTGCATCCCAGCTATGGCACGCTCGATGACTTTAAGGAGTTCCTTAGCGTAGCGCATGATCGCGGCCTCCAGGTCATGATCGAGCTGGTCGTAAACCACACCTCTGACCAGCACCCCTGGTTCCAGGCCGCCCGCAACGCGCCACCCGGCTCGCCCGAGCGCGACTTCTACGTCTGGAGCGACACCGACCAGCGCTACAAAGACGCCCGCATCATCTTTACCGATACGGAACGCTCCAACTGGACGTGGGACCCCGTCGCGCAGGCCTACTTCTGGCATCGCTTCTTCTCCCATCAGCCTGACCTCAATTTCGACAACCCCCGCGTGCTGGAGGAAGTCCTCAAGGTCCTCCGCTTCTGGCTCGACATGGGTGTGGACGCTCTCCGCCTCGACGCAGTTCCATACCTCGTCGAGCGCGACGGGACCAACTGCGAGAACCTCGCCGAGACACACGAAGCCATCAAGACCATCCGCGCCGCGCTCGACGCCGAGTATGAAGGCCGCATGATCCTCGCCGAGGCGAACCAGGTCCCCGCTAATGTGCGCCCCTACTTCGGCGATGCCGACGAGTGCCACATGGCCTTCCATTTCCCGCTCATGCCGCGCATTTACATGGCGCTCAGCCAGGAAGACCGCCAGCCCATCACCGACATCATGGCGCAAACGCCGGAGATCCCGGCACCCTGTCAGTGGGGCCTGTTCCTTCGCAATCACGACGAGCTCACGCTCGAAATGGTCACCGGCGACGAGCGCGACTACATGTATCTCGCCTACAGCGCCGATCCGCGCATGAGAATCAACGTCGGCATCCGCCGCCGCCTCGCGCCGCTCATGGAGAACAGCCGCGCCCGCATTGAACTGCTCAACAGCCTGCTGTTTTCATTCCCCGGCACGCCCATCCTCTATTACGGCGACGAAATCGGCATGGGAGACAACATCTACCTCGGCGACCGCAACGGGGTCCGCACGCCCATGCAGTGGTCCAGCGACCGCAACGCCGGTTTCTCGCGCGTCAATCCGGCCCGGCTTTACAGCCCCGTCATCATGGACGCCGTCTGGGGATATGAAGCCATCAACGTCGAGGCGCAGGACTCCGACCCCTCATCGCTCCTCAACTGGATGAGGAACCTCATCGCGCTCCGAAAGCTCTTCAAAGTCTTCGGCCGTGGAACCCTCCGCTTCCTCGATCCTTCGAATTGCAAAATCCTCGCCTACCTCCGCGAATTGGGCGATGAGCAGGTCCTCTGTGTCGCGAATCTCTCCCGTGTCTGGCAGCCCGTGCAGCTTGACCTCAAGGGCTTCGAGGGACTCATCCCCGTCGAAATGCTTGGCTATGTCGAGTTTCCTGCCATCGGCAATGACTACTATCCGCTCACCATCGGCCCCTACGGATTTCTGTGGCTCGAGTTGCAGACTCCAAAACGAGTCGAAGATTATGAGGAGTAACGAGGGCCGATGGCGGAAATTGAGCTTCCAGCAGAGCTGCTGAACAAAATCGAAAAGACCGGCCCGGTCGACCTCGTCATCGGTGTGACTGGCCCCGCCGCGCCCAGCGAGCTATGCTCCCGGGCCCGCAACAGCCTCCGCGACATCTCCGCGAAAACCATCGTCGCATATGCGGGCACCACGCACGCCGATTCGCTGCCTTGCGTCGACACCCCCATTCAGCTCGCCTCTTTCCCCATGCCCAGCTCCAACTCCGGCGCGTTCTGGCTCGATATTTCCACCGCCCAGCGAAGCGTTTTAGCGCTGGCTGAACGTTGGGGCGCTCGTGCCTGCATGGTTACCCACAACGATCTCGCCGCGTTGGAGCCCGAAACGCTCCGCCTGCTCGTCGAACCCGTTCTGCAATCACAGGCCGACCTCATGATGCCCATTTACGTCCAGGGCAAATATGAGGGGCTCATCAGCAAATGCCTTCTCGCGCCCTTCTCGCGCGCGCTCTACGGACGCCGCGTCCGTTTTCCTTTGTCCTTCGACTTCTGCGCCGGAGCCGCTGTTTTCAAAAAGCTTACCGATGCTGGATCACGCGCCCACGGCGTCGCCCCGCTTCTTTGGCCGGCGAATGAAGTCGCCATCCGCGGCGGCAAAATGGGTCAGGCGCCAGTTGCCGTGCATCACGCCGTACGGACCGACCACAACGACCTCACCGCCATCCTCACTGAGTTCGCAGGGTCGCTCTTTCAGGAAGCCGAAGCCGACGCCGCCCATTGGCAGCGCGTACGCGGCTCTGAAGTGGTCACGCGATTCGGCAAGTCAAGCTTCGCAAAAGAAGATTCGGCGGCGCAGATCGACCCAAAGCCCATGGTGGAATCCTTCGTGCTCGGGTCGCGCAACCTCGAAGAGGTATGGCGCCTTGTGCTTCCTCCCGCCATCACGCTCGAGCTCAAGCGCCTCTCTCGTCTCGACGCCGACAACTTCCGCATGCCCGACACCCTGTGGGCGCGAATTGTTTATGATTTTGCCTTGGCGCATCGCATGCGCCGCGTGAGCCGCACCCACGTGCTGGGCGCGCTCACTCCGTTGTATCTGGGTTGGGTCGCCTCCTACACTCAGGAGGTCGCAAGCGCCACAAGCGAGGAAGCCGACAGACGCATCGTACAACTCGCTGCGGCATTCGAGGAGCAAAAGCCCTATTTCGTTTCGCGCTGGAGATGGCCGGAGCGGGTCAGTTAAGACCGGGAAGGGGAATTCCAAATGTGGGACCACGTACTACAGGCGCTGCATGACTCCATGGGAAGGGTGGCTGCAAGGGTCGCCCAGATCCTGCCCGGCGTTCTCGCCTTCATCGTCGCGCTCATCATCTTCTTCATCCTGGCATGGATCTTCGCCGCAATCGTCCGCTGGCTCCTCACCGCCCTCAAGTTCGACCAGCGTGTCGGCCGCGGCAGCGGCTCGCTTTCTGAAATCTCGCCCGCGCACACGCCCACCATCCTCGCCAGCCGCGTTGTCTTCTGGGCCTTCGTGCTGGTAGGCGTCGTCGTCGGACTCTCCGCCTTCGAAGCCTCGTCCGCCGAACCCGGACTCGCCGCGTACGTCCTCAACTACGTCCCGCGCATCGTCGGGGCCGCCATCCTGCTCTTCGTCGGAACCGTGCTCGCGCGCTTCCTCTCGCGCAGCGTGCTCGTCACAGGCGTGAACCTCAACCTCCACTACGCGCGCCTGCTCTCCACCGGAGTCAAGTGGATGGTCCTCGTCCTCACCGCGGCCATGGTGCTCGATCACCTCGCCATCGCCGGAGCCATCGTCGACCTCGCCTTCGGAATCCTCTTCGGCGGAATCGTTTTCGCCCTTGCCCTCGCCGTCGGCCTCGGCTCGCGCGACCTCGTCAGTCGCTCGCTCGAACGCGAGACAATCCGCGGCCCCGAAGACCAACACGACGAGCCGCGCCTGCGTCACTTCTAAAGTTCTGCTCTTTAAGTCTGTCATCCTGAGCGAAGCGTAACGTAGTGGAGTGGAGTCGAAGGACCTGGTTTTGTTTTGCGCGGGAGAGTGGGGAGGTTCGGATGCCAGAAAAATCCGGAACGAAAGCTTCCAAAGAAGTCGACCGTCAGCTCGATCGCTACCGCTCCATGCGCGACTTCTCCGTCACCGCCGAGCCCAGCGGCAAATCTTCCACTGGGACGAAATCCACCCTCCCTTTCGTCATCCAGAAGCACGCCGCAACGCGCCTCCACTATGACTTCCGGCTCGGCTGGAACGGCGTCCTCAAAAGCTGGGCTGTCGCCAAAGGCCCCAGCTACTTTCCGGGAGACAAGCGCCTCGCCGTCGAAGTTGAAGACCACCCCATCGAATACGGCGGCTTTGAAGGAACCATCCCCAAAGGCCAGTACGGCGGCGGAACTGTCATGGTCTGGGATCAGGGCACATGGCTGCCGCACGGCGACGCCGACGAAGGTTTCCGCACCGGCCGCCTCAAATTCGAGCTGCACGGCGCCAAGCTGAAAGGGAACTGGACCCTCGTGCGCATGGGCGGCAAGTTCGCCAAAGAGTCAAAACCGAACTGGCTGCTCATCAAAGAGCACGACGTGTACGAGCGCGGCCCCAACGACCCGCCCATCACAGAAGAGGCTCCCGACAGCGCCATCACCGGACGTGACCTCGACGCCATCGCCAAGGCCGAAGACCACGTATGGCAATCGCACGTTCCCGAATCCCACGGGCCAAACCGCTCACGGCTCACCCTCCGCCGAAAAGCCCAGTCCAATTCCGCAGCTCAATCGGAAAACAAATCCAAAAGCAAACCCGCGCCACTCGCGGCCAAATCATCCGCAGCCCTCAGCCACGCTCCGCACGAATCCATACCGCATTTCCTCAAGCCGGAGCTCGCCTCTGAAGCCAAATCTCCGCCGGCAGGCGACGACTGGCTCCATGAGCTAAAGCTCGACGGCTATCGCATCCAGGCGCACATCAACGGCGGCAAAGTCACTCTCTATTCACGCAACGGCCTCGACTGGACGCACCGCATGCCTGCCATCGCACACGCTCTGCAGGCCACTGCCGCCAAGTCCGCCATCCTCGACGGCGAAGTTGTCGTTCTTGACGAGCAGGGAAACGCGAGCTTCGCCAAACTTCAGGCCGCATTCGATGTTGGCAGCAAGGCGCAAATGACGTACGTCCTCTTTGACCTGCCGCACCTCGACGGCCACAATCTCCGCGAGCTTCCGCTAGATGAGCGCAAGCAAATCCTGCAGTCGCTCATAACTCAGCTCAACGACAGAGCCATCCGCTTCAGCGAACACATTCGGGGCAACGGCGTGGAAATGTTCAGCAGCGCGTGCGAACTCGGCGCCGAAGGCATCGTCTCAAAAAAAGCCGGCAGCAAATACTGCGCCGGACGCAGCACCGACTGGCTCAAATCCAAATGCATACTCCAGCAGGAATTCGTCATCGGCGGCTACACCCTGCCCTCCGATCGCGGCTCCGGCATCGGCGCGCTCCTGCTCGGCTACCATCAGGATGGCAAGCTCATCTACGCCGGACGCACCGGCACCGGATTTACGCAGCAATCCCGCGCGCACCTGCGCAAGCAACTGGAAAAAATGCGCGCCACAAAGTGCGCCTTCGCCGAGGTTCCGCGCCAGGAGCAGCGCGACGCCATCTGGGTCAAGCCCGAGCTCGTGGGAGAGGTGAACTTCACAACGTGGACAGAGGGCGGCATGGTGCGCCAAGCCTCGTTTCAAGGCCTCCGTGAAGATAAATCGGCCAAGGAAGTCGTGCGCGAGCAAGCTGGAGCAATCGCAAAACCCGAACGAAAGTCACCCTCCGCAAAGTCCGCTCCCAAATCCGCACCGCCAAAGCGCAGCAAAGACGAGGCGGAAGTCGATGGCGTTCGCCGGGGCCCCCGTGAACAGGTCCTCGTTCACGGGGTGAAAATAACCCATCCCGACAAAGTCCTCGACGAAGAAACTCACCTCACCAAGCAGCAACTCGCCGAATATTATTCGGCAGTTGCCGACGTCATGCTGCCGCACGTCGCTGACCGTCCGCTCAGCATCGTCCGCTGTCCTGAAGGCAGCGGGAAACCCTGCTTCTTTCAGAAGCACATCGGCCCTGGCCTGCCTTCAGGAATCGGCAGCATTCCCGTCAAGAGCAAATCAGGCGGCAAAATCGAGCAGTACCTCACCGTTAGCAAAGCCGAAGGCCTCATCGGTTTTGCTCAAATGGGCGGGCTTGAAATTCATCCCTGGGGTTCGCGCAACGAATCCATGGAGACTCCCGACCGCCTCATCTTCGACCTCGATCCCGACGAGTCCCTCGAATGGAAGCGTCTCGTCGCCAGCGCCATTGAAGTCCACGACCTGCTCTCGCAATTAGGCCTCGAGAGCTTCGTCAAATCCACCGGAGGCAAGGGAATCCACGTCGTCGCACCCATCCGCCCCGAGCGAAGCTGGGCTGAAGTCAAAGACTTCGCTCACCGCTTTGCCCGCATGATGGAGTCCTCAAACCCCAAACTCTATCTCACCAAAATGACTAAAGCCGCGCGCAAAGGCCGCATCTATCTCGACTACCTGCGCAATGAGCGCGAAGCCACCGCCGTCGCGCCCTACTCGCCCCGCGCCCGCAAAGGAGCGCGCGTCGCCATCCCCTTCACCTGGGATGAATTGAAAAAGATGACCGCCCGCCCCGAATTCGCCGTCGCCAATTTCGCAGAGTGGAAGTCCCGCCTCAAACACGACCCGTGGGCAAAAATGGAATCAATCCACCAGTCGCTTACGACGCAAGCCCTCCGCGCCGTCAACGACTTCGCCGCATAAGGCTACTCGCTCTGACTCTCGTCTCGTCTCGGCCTTAGCGAATCAATCAGCAGCAAAATCCCGCCGATCACAATCGATGAGTCCGCCACATTAAAATCCGGCCAGTGATAGTGCACAATGTGCACCTGCAGAAAATCCACCACCGTCCCATAGGCAATCCGGTCCCAGGCGTTTCCAATCGCGCCGCCCAGCACCAGCGCCAGCGCAACCGCCGTCACCGACACCTTGCGCCCGATCCGCAGCAGAATCACCAGCACAATCACCGCCGCCAGAATCGAAAACGCCGTCAGCAGCCATCGCGTACGGTTCGGATCCGCGGAGTTCGTGAATATGCTGAACGCCGCCCCCGGATTCTGCACATGGCTTATTCCGAATACCTTCGGAATCACCACAATCATGTCGCCTTCAGCAATGTGATGGCTCACCCAGTGCTTCGTCCAGCGGTCAAGAGCAATAATCAACGCCGATAGTGCGAGGAGCCAGCCTCGCCGATCACGAAACCAGCTCATGCGTGTGATTCCTGCAACGATTTATACCCCATCTGGTTCAACGCCTCAGCGCATCGCCCGCAAACATTCTCCCACGGCCCATACTGCGCCGTATCCGTCCGGTAGTTCCAGCAGCGCTCGCACTTGATGCCATCGGCATCGACTACTTCGAGCGTCACTGTGTGAATGACATGCCGTTCACCATATTCGTGAGAAACGGCATATTCGGGTCGCCGCAACACTGCGTCTCGATCAACGGGCGAGACCTCCACCTGCGAGACATTGAACAATTCTTTGAGCGCAGATTCGTATTTCGACATTAATCTGTCGGTCTCTGGCTTAACGCCGAGCAGGACCTTGGCTTCCAGCGACTTGCCAATTTTTTTGTCCTTGCGTAATTGCTCGAGTTTTAATAAGACTTCGTCGCGGAATGACAATAGCTCCCGCCAGTTCTGAAGCAGCTCCTCATCCTTCGCCGCAATCTCCTCCGCCTTCGGAAACTCCGCCAGATGCACGCTAACCTCGCGCCCCTCCACCTCCGGCAGATAACCCCAAACCTCATCCGCCGTAAACGTCAGTATCGGAGCCACCAGCCGAACCAGCGCCTCCGTAATCTTCCAGATCACCGTCTGCGCCGACCGCCGCTCCACGCTCGTCGGAGCGAACGTGTACATGCGGTCCTTCAGGACATCGAGATACAGCGCGCTCAGGTCCACAATCGTGAACTCATTCACCGCGTGATACACGCGATGAAACTCAAACCGCTCATACCAGTCCCTGACCTTCTCCGTCAATTCCCGCGTTCGCGCCAGCATGTAGCGATCCAACGGCAGTAAATCCTCATCACGCACCGCCTGCTTCGGATCAAACCCCGCCAGGTTCCCCAGCAGATACTTGAACGTGTTTCGCAGCTTCTTGTAATTCTCCGCCGCCCGCTGCATCAGGTTGTCGCTCGCCGCCACGTCTTCGCGGAAGTCCACGCTCGCCGCCCACAGCCGCACAATCTCTGCGCCCAGCTTGTCGGCTACGCTTACCGGATCAACCCCGTTCCCCAGCGACTTCGAGAACGCGCGCCCCTGCTCATCCAGCGTCCATCCCACCGTCGTCACGCTACGGTACGGAGCCGCATCCTTAATCGCTACCGAACACAGCAGCGACGAATGGAACCATCCCCGATGCTGGTCTGCGCCCTCAATGTAAAGGTCCGCTGGCCACCGCAGCTTCGGGTCCGGCTCCAGCACCGCATGCCAGCTCACGCCCGAGTCGAACCACACGTCGAGAATGTCCATCTCTTTGCGGAACGCCGCCAGCTCTCCCGCGGTCTGCTTGTTCCCACACGCCGCGCACACCGTCCCCGCTGCCAGCAACTCCTCCGCCGAATGCTTATGCCAAGCCTCCGCGCCCTCTTCGCGGAACAGCCCCACAATCCGCTGATTCAACTCCGCATCACGCAGCGGAGTGTGACACTTGTTGCACAGAAACACCGCAATCGGAACGCCCCACAACCGCTGCCGAGAAATGCACCAGTCCGGCCGCGTCGCAATCATGTTCGAAATGCGTTCCTCGCCCCATGCCGGATCCCAATTCACCCGCTTGATCTCATCCAGCGCTCGCTGCCGAAATGTCGTCTCGCTGCCGTCCGCATTCTTCAGCGGAGTCTCCAGCCCGATAAACCACTGTTCCGTCGCCCTGAAGATCACCGGGTTGTGGCACCGCCAGCAATGCGGGTACGAGTGGTAAATATCGCTCCTGCCCATAAGGGCGCCGCGCGCCTCCAGCAGCTTCACAATCTCCGGATTCGCCTCCCACACCGTCTTGCCTTCATACTCCGGCAAGCCATTCCGCAGCCGGCCCTCATTGTCCACATTGCAGACCTGCGAAAGCCCATATCGCGCGCCCGTGTAAAAGTCATCCGCGCCATGCGCCGGAGCCGTATGCACCGCACCCGTGCCGGTGTCCGCAGTGACATACTCAGCATTCACGCCCAAAATCTCGCGCTCCAAAAATGGATGCCGAAACGTCACCCGATCCAGCCGCTCTCCCTTGAATCGCGCAATCTCCCTGGCCCCCTGCAAACCGCATGCCTCGCGCACCGCATTCGCCAGCGACTCGGCAACAATATAGACGTTGCCGTCCTGCTCCAGCGCCACATACTCAAACTCTGGATGAAACGCCACCGCCAGCGACGCGGGCAGCGTCCACGGAGTCGTCGTCCAGATAATCGTCCACACCTTCTTGCCTGCCAGAGCCGCGTCAATCGCCGCCGCATCGCTTGTCAGGGCATACCGCACATACACGCTCGGACTGGTGTGCATCTCGTACTCGACTTCGGCCTCGGCCAACGCCGTCTTGTCATGCAGGCACCAGTACACCGGCTTCAGACCCTTGTAGACAAACTCCTTCTCAAAGAAGTCGTAAAACGCTTCCAGCGTCGCAGACTCGTATTGTTTTGACATCGTGAGGTATGGGTCATCCCACTGCCCAAACACTCCCAGCCGAACCAGCTGGCTCCGCTGCAGGTCAATAAACTTCTGCGCATATTCGCGGCACGCCCGCAACACCGACAGCGCCGGCATCTCCAGCTTTTTCCGCCCCAGCTTCTCGTCGACTTTAATTTCAATGGGCAGCCCGTGGCAGTCCCACCCCGGAACCAGCGGAGCGTCATACCCAAACATCGTCTTCGACTTAATGATGAAGTCCTTGATGCATTTCTGCAGCGCATGTCCCAGGTGAATCGGCCCGTTGGCATACGGAGGCCCGTAATGCAGGATGTACTTTGGCCTGCCGGCCCGCGCTCGCCGGATCTGGCCGTATAAATCCGTCTCCTTCCACTGCTTCAGCCGCGCCGGTTCGTTCTGCGGCAGGTTGGCCTTCATCGGGAACTTTGTTTCAGGCAGCGTAAGGGTTGCCTTCAGCTCGGGCGGTGCGGACATCATCTCTCCCAGTGGATTTTTTCGGAAATCGCCTAATCGTTATTGTACTTTGCGAAGTGCAAATGCTCGCTCTAATGGCGTTAGCGGGCCTTCGTTTCCAGTCCCGCCGAAACGTAACCCTCAACGCTTCCGCTCTTTTTGCAATCCAACCCTTCAGGCATGTAACTTTGCCTAAGCTCATCCGTCTATTGTCAAAGGGCTTTTCCGCCAAAGGAGCAAAAAGACTCCGGCAGCGTAAGCAAATTTCAGGTGCCGCAAACAGGACAGGCGAGGGGGCCATCGTCCATAATAAGAGGAGTAGCCGCGGGCTCACCCTCGCGGTAAGACACAAATGGGCAACCAGCTTTTAACACCTCCTGAAGAAACCGCTCTGCGCCCCGTAGAAGACCAGCCCGACCTTCTACACGAAGCCGACGGTTCCATGTGGACTTCGCTACTCGCGAATCTACGTGATGCGTTCTCGTCCCCCAAGCAGCCTCCGCTCGAGCTGACCTCCAAACCCATCGACGTCGTCGAAGCCACGCGCACCGAGCCCGTCTGGAAAACTCTCAGCAACAGCATCCAGGACCTCTTTTTCCCCAAGAAGCTCCCGCCGCTGGAACTCACCTCCACGCCCATCGCCGTTGTCGACCGCATGGCCGTCAAGCGCGACCCACTCTCTAGCGCTATCGCCATCGTCTTTCATGCTGTCGTCATTGGACTAATCATCATCTTCAGCCTCGCCCTGTGGCACACCCGCGCCATCCAGAGGAAGATGAACCTCACCGACGTTGACCTCAAGCCGTTCATCCCCATCGCGCCCGAGAATAATAAGACCATGGGCGGCGGCGGAGGCGGCGGCAACCACAGCATTATCGAGGCTTCCAAAGGCCGCCTGCCGGAGCTATCGAAGAAGCAGATCGCGCCCCCGCAAATCCTTAAAGTCGATCACCCCAAGCTGCCCGTCCAGCCCACCATCGTAATGATGCAGAATATCAAGCTGCCCAACACCAACATGCCCAACATCGGCATGCCTACTTCGCCGCAGGTCGCGCTGGCCTCGCAGGGCAGCGGCTCAAATTCGGGCTTCGGCGTTGGCAGCCAGGGCGGCGTCGGTCCCGGTACCGGCAACGGATATGGCCCGGGTGAAGGCGGCAACTACGGCGGCGGAGTCATGCAGGTCGGCGGCGGCGTCTCGGCCCCGAAGCTCATCTATGCCGTCGATCCAGAATTCTCTGACGAAGCGCGCCGCGCCAAATATCAGGGCATTTGCGTCGTGTCGCTTGTCGTGGACGCACAGGGGAATCCCTCGCACATTCAAATCGTCCGCGCCCTCGGCATGGGACTCGACGAGAAGGCCATCGAAGCCGTGAAGCAGTACAAATTCAAGCCGGCATACTACCAGGGCCACCCAGTAGCTGTGGTCGTCGACATCTCAGTCAACTTCCGCATTTACTAGCTAGGCGGAGTCAGGGAGCGGACAAAACCTGTCAAGAGGCAGGTGCCGTATTCCAAACAAAACAAAGCAGAAAGCAATGTTCGGCGAGTTTTCCTCACCTGTTATTCTGAAATAGAGAAGGACTATTCACGCGAAGGCGCAGCCAAGAGCTGCGCCTTTCGCTTTTAGGGCATTTGGACTGATGCCCGGGT
>DASZAG010000175.1:0-14551 GCA_035945555.1 Acidobacteriaceae bacterium | reverse complement strand
GGATATCACGGAACGTAAGCAACTGGAGCGGACGCTGCGAGAACGCGCGGAGTTGATGGATCTGGCGTCGGAGGCGATTATTGTCCGCAACCTCGACGGCACGGTGCGGTACTGGAATTCGGGAGCAGCCGCATTGTATGGCTGGACCTCAGAGGAAGCTATTGGAAAGCATTTGCACCAGCTGCTGCAGACAGAATTCCCGGTACCGTTTGAAGACATTCAAGAGGCCCTGAGGAGAGGCGAGCGATGGGAAGGGAACCTGACGCAGAAGACGAAAGACGGTCGCGAGATTGTGGTTGCGTGTCGAAAGAGTCTTCACCGCGACGAGGGAGCCGGCGATGCAGTGCTGGAGATATGCCGCGACATTACGGCTCAGTTACAGGCTGAAGAAGCGCTGCGACGCTCAGAAAAGCTGGCTGCTATGGGAAAAATGGCTGGCATTGTGGCGCACGAGATTAACAATCCGCTGGGCGCGATCACAAATGTGTTCTACCTGCTGCGGGAGCATCCTTCGCTAGATAACGTTGCGAGGGAATATGCTCGCATGGCGGAAGAGGAACTGGCGCGCGTAGCGCACATCACGAAGCAGACGCTCGCGTTCTACCGCGAAACGGCGCGGATGGGCCCGGTTTCCGTTCCCTCAGTGATGGATGAGGTATTGGAGTTCCAGGCACGCCAACTTGCGGCGAGCAAGATCGATGTGAGCCGAAGATACATAGGTGACGGGGTTGTGCAGGCGTTCCCCGGAGAGCTGAAGCAGGTGTTCCTGAACCTCATCAGCAACGCGATGGAAGCTATGCCCAACGGAGGCTGCCTGCGCACGCATGTGTATGAGCGCCCTGCAACCCAAAATCGGGAGAGCGGAGTCTGCGTCTGCATCCTGGACACCGGCACTGGTATCGACCCCGAAGATGCAAAGAGATTGTTTGAGCCCTTCTTCAGCACGAAATCCACAAAAGGAACGGGTTTGGGGCTCTGGATCAGCAAGGGCATTATCCAAAAATATGACGGTGACATTATCTTCCGGAGCATGCGGATATGCGGGAAAAATGTGACTTGCTTCGGCGTATTTTTGCCGACGACCGCCCCGCCGCACGAGCTTTCGACCAACGGCAGGACCCCGTTTGAGGTAGTCGCTCTCACGCAGAGCTAAGCGGGGTGCCCATCCGGTCGCTCAAGAGCAAGCTACAAAAAAAGCGTGGGACGAAAGAGGCGACGTCCCACGCGTGTGAGAAAAACCAAAGCGTCGAAGACTAGAAGAAGAGCTTCAGCGCGAGCGGTAACCGACGCGAGGATTCTGATCCATCTCGCGCTGAGGTGATAGTGCTGAAGTCATTCGGGTTGTTAACACTTGCGCAGCCTTCAGCGGGATTCATGGAAAGTATCGTTACCGCTAACGGAAAATGCAAGTGAAATATCCGTGAAAACCAAAGAGCTTCATGAAATTTGGTCCGACGTTTTTCGCTTTTCAGAATGATTGGTGCGATCACAATTTTGGCTCGGGAGAAATCATTCCGGCTATACTGGTTGCGCTTTGGTTCTGTACTCACGGATAAATCGTTTTCAAAATGAGCATTCATGGCTGTCCGGCTGAAAGACATTGCGCGCGATTTAGGGGTGTCCCTGATTACCGTATCCAAAGCTCTGCGCGGCCGAGACGACATAAGCGAGGAGACGCGGCAACGGGTTCTGAAGCGGGTTGCGGAGCTTGATTATCGGCCCAATATGCTTGCGCGAGGACTGGCGAGCGGCAAAACCTATATTGTCGGCCTGATTGTACCGGACCTGTTGCATCCATTCTTTGCGGAATTCGCAAAGGCGCTCAATGGTGTGTTGCGACACAACAATTACGGACTGATCCTGGCATCGTCTGAGGAAGACCCGAAAATTGAGCAGCAGGAGATCCGCACTGTGCTCGCGCGCGGCGTGGATGCACTGCTTATTGCCTCGTGCCAGCCTACTCTCCAAGGTTTTTACGGAGTGGAGGACCAGCGGACGCCTTTCATTCTGATTGATCGCGATTTTCCCCATCTTCGAGCGCATTTCGTGGGGACCGACGACTACGCTGCCGGCCGGATAGCAACGGAGCATTTGTTGAGCACAGGAAAGCGCAAAGTCGCGCATATCGCGGGGCCAGATTTCACCTCCGGAGCAGATCGCCGGCGCGGCTACGCGGATTCGCTGAGAGAGCACGGGCTAACGATTCGGGAATCGTCGGTGATTGCAAATTCCCGCGTGGAGGAGTTAGGCGAGCAAGTGGGCTATGAGGGGATGCGCCAGCTCTTGCGAGCCAAATCGCGCCCCGACGCGGTCTTTTGCTACAACGACTTGACAGCGATTGGCGCGATCCAGGCCACGCTTGAGACGGGCCTTTCAATTCCGGGGGATATTGCCTTTGTTGGGTGCGGGAATGTTCGTTATTCGGATTACCTGCGCGTTCCGCTTTCATCTATCGATCAACAAACAGGCGTGTTGGGGCATCATGCTGGCAAGCTGACGCTGGAATTGGTAGAGAACCGCACAGCCAGCCCAAGGCAGATTCGGGTCAAGCCGACACTCGTGGTTCGCGCTTCCTCAATGAGTCCTGAAAAGGCAAGGAAAGTCGAGAAGCCGTCGAAAAAGCGCCCAAGGCCCCAATCCTGAGGGAATCAATGCAGGAATACGAGCAGCGCGATCCCCAGTAGCAAGACGAATAGTGGGATCCAGAAATGGCTGTCAGTAAAGATAGCTTTGAACACGAACACTCCTTGCGGCTTACCTCGATCGGTACGAGGCCCAGTAGGCAATGTACGATGCCGACGACTTCGTCGTAAAGGTTGCCGGGCAGCAGGGAGCTTGCGAAGCGTTCGGGAAAATGGTAAACGTTAGCGATAACGTAGCTTATTTCGCAGCAAAGGAACTTCTATGAAGCCATTCGGAACGTCGCCGCAAGAGCCCTTGGAGCATGTAGACGAGTGGGACGACTTTATTGCGGGCAGGTACCGCGAGGGCAAGGAAGCGACGGAGTTTCGGAATTATGACGAGAAGGCGAACCCGGGCGTGGCGGAGTTCTACCGCCTGAATCACGCGAATCAGACAGTGGACTTCGCGCTGAAAAAGGAGAAGGAATTCGGTGGTCTAACGCGGAGTAAAAAGAGTATCTGGGCTGCCGCTGATTATCTGAACACGCTTGTGGACGATAGCGACCCGGACACCGACCTGACTCAGATCGAACATTTGTTGCAGACAGCGGAGGCCATTCGCAAAGACGGTCACCCGCGCTGGTTCATACTCGCCGGGTTTGTTCATGACCTTGGCAAGGTTCTCTGCCTCTATGGAGAACCGCAATGGGCCGTGGTTGGAGATACCTTTCCGGTAGGGTGCGCCTGGTCTGATCAAATCATCTTTCCGCAGTATTTTGCCCAGAACCCGGATCGCAACGTTGCAGAGTACCAGACGCTCTACGGAATTTACGAGCCGCATTGCGGACTGGACAAGGTGCATCTTTCCTGGGGCCACGACGAATACATCTATCGCGTGACTCGCAATTACCTGCCTGAACCGGCGCAATATATGCTTCGCTACCATTCGTTCTATCCTGCTCATCGTCACGGCGCATATCGTCACCTTATGACTTCGCACGATGAGAAGATGTTTGAGTGGGTGAACAAGTTCAACCCATACGACCTCTATTCGAAAGGTGCGAGCAAGCCTGATATGAAAGAGTTGAAGCCTTTCTATGAGGACCTGATCGCCGAGTTCTTCCCCGCTGAGATTGACTGGTAAAGTTGAGTGCATGCCCGGTCTCGCGCGCCCCAACTCCCAAACCGGAACCATCCGCTCATTGCACGGTGTAGGAATTCTATGCGCGCTTGGAGCGGGCGTTTGGCTTGGCGGAGCAGAAGCTCCAACAAAGCTGGTGACGGCGGGGTTTTCTCCCTTCGCAATTTCGCTTTGCATGGTCCTGGGCGTGTTTGTCGCGCGGTGGACGCTGCCCATCGCTTTTAAGGGAACCAACTATGTGTTCCGCGATCTGCTGGACAAGCCGCACCTGATGGTGTGGGCGGTGTTGGCAGGAGCGCTGTGGGCGGTGGCCAATACGCTCACGATCTTTGCCATTCGTGATGTGGGGCTCGCTATCGCCTTTCCGCTCTGGAACACGAACTGCCTTGTCGGGCTGTTCTGGGGATGGTTCTTCTTCCACGAACTGAAGGGCGCTGGCGCGCGAAATTGGGTAAAGGTATTAGGCGGGGCCATTGCAATTGTGGCCAGCGCTGTAATGCTTTCGGCGGCCTCGATTCACACCGGATCCATCTCATCGGCGCGTGCGACTTCCGGCGTGATCGCGGCGCTCGGCGCAGGTTTGATGTGGGGAACCATGTATGTGCCGTACCGCAAAGCATACCTTTCCGGAATGAACCCACTCTCATTCGTCACGATCTTCACGTTTGGTGAAGTCGGAACTATGGGGGTTTTGGCCATCGCCTTCCATGGCAGTGGTACTCCGCTGTCGGCGGAACTGCACGCGCTGCGTCCCTCGATGCTGTGGTTGTTTCTGGGAGGCTTCTGCTGGGTTATCGGCGACCTCTTCCAGCAATACGCGACAAAGTACATCGGCATTGGACGCGCGATTCCGCTATCGAATACCAACCAGCTTTGGGGTCTGGCATGGGGCGCATTTGTGTTTGGTGAGTTCGCGCATGCCTCGCTGTCGATGCGCATTCTGGTGTTCAGCGCCTCAGTGATCATGATCTTGGGAGCGCTCGCGATTGCGGGCGCTTCGGCTCCGGCGCGAGAGCAGGACTCCTGCATGCGCGCAATTGCGCGCGAGTGCGATCGATACGAGATGAGTCTGAGCGATGTGGTCAGGGCCTACGAGGGCCGCGAGTCGGATGCGCCGCAGAAACGTCCATGGTGGGACTTCCTTATACTCGGGGGTGCCGTCGCAATTTTTGTTTGGCTGGCATTGAATGTCCAAAAGCCGCCCATAGCAATGAATGCCGCCGCGGCAATCGTGCTTTCGGTCGTCTTGTTGGTGGTACTCCTGGCCTGTGGCTGGGTGCTGTGGAAGAAAACACGGTTTGGCTGAGACTGGACCACACGGAGTGCTCTGGACCATACTCGATCTACGCGATGTCCCATGGTCCATTGCGCTCGCCGATGAGACCCAGCATCTCCTCCAGCATCATGCCGTGTCAGTATTCCAGGCTTTGGCGCGGCTTACAGCATCTTCCCATTTGGCCTGACGGCGGCGCATTTCATCGCGGTTTGCTTTGGGACGAAACACAGTATCCTGCTCGCGGCTTTTGGCAATGACTTGCATGCTGGGCCAGAAGCCGGTGGCCAATCCGGCTAAGTAGGCTGCGCCCAGCGCAGTCGCTTCGAACACAGCGGGCCGCTCAATCGGTATCCCAAGTAGGTCGGCCTGGAACTGCATCAGCAAGTCATTTGCCGCAGCGCCTCCGTCCACGCGGAGGTGGAACGATGGACTCCCCGAGCTGCGGTCCATCGCACGGAGCACGTCACCTACTTGAAAAGCGATGCTTTCGAGCGCCGCACGCGCGATCTCGGAAATTTCCGTGCTGCGCTGCAAGCCGATAATCAATCCGCTCGCATTGGGGTCCCAGTGCGGCGCGCCAAGCCCCGTAAATGCGGGCACAAAGTAGACCCCGTTTGATGATTCCGCTGATCTTGCCAGTGATTCGATGTCGGCTGACTGCGGGACAAACTTCATGTTGTCACGCAGCCACTGCACCACGGCGCCACCGATGAAGATGCTGCCTTCAAGCGCATACTCGAGGCGATTCGAGGTGTTGCAAATGAGAGTGGTGAGTAGCCGCTCCTTTGAAAGCGTGAAGCGCTTACCGGTGTTTTGCAGCAGAAAACATCCTGTGCCGTAAGTGCATTTGGCGTCTCCCGGACGCGTACACAGATGACCGAAGAGCGCAGATTGCTGGTCGCCAGCGACGCCGGCGATTTCGATCTCTGCAAGTCCAAGGGATGTGGTGACGCGGCCTACCTTTTGGTTGGACCAGATAACTTCGGGCAACATGCTTTCCGGAATTCCGAATAGTCTCAACAATTCGGAGTCCCACTTGTCTTCAACGATGTTGTAGAGCAGCGTGCGCGACGCGTTGGTGCGGTCGGTCACATGCTTGTGGCCGCTCGTCAGGTTCCAGATGAGCCAGCTGTCGACTGTGCCAAAGGCCAGCTTTCCTTCTTCGGCTTTGTGTCGCGCTCCCGGCACGTTATCGAGTACCCAGGCGATCTTTGTGGCGGAAAAATATGGATCGAGCAACAGGCCGGTCTTTTGTCGCACTGCGCTCTCCGCGCCATCCTCCGTTAGTCTCCTGCAGAGCGGTGCGCTACGGCGGTCCTGCCACACAATCGCGTTATAGACGGGCTTGCCAGTTTCCCGATCCCACACGAGGGTTGTTTCGCGCTGGTTGGTTATACCGAGTCCAGCAACATCGCGAGGCCGTGCTCCAGCTTTTCCAAGTGCTTCAACGGCGGAACTGAGCTGAGAGGTAAGAATCTCAAAGGGATCGTGTTCCACCCATCCGGTTTTCGGGTAGATCTGCTGGAATTCGTGCTGCGCCACACTGGCAATTTTTCCAGCGGCATCGAGAAGAATCGCTCGGGAGCTGGTGGTGCCCTGATCAAGAGAAAGGATGTATTTCATCGCAAATTCTTTTCTCGCCTTCCGCCAAAGGAATACTATTCGTTGTGCCGGAACTGCGAATTGCTCCGGCCAGAAAACAGTAACATCTCCAATCGCAAAGCTGCGGGAAGCAGGGAACTCTGCATGCTGAAAAAACAATACTTCGGTGAATTGCTTTCAGAGGCGATCGCCGTGTTCATCATCATCGCGTTTGGCGACTCCGTTGCGGCTATGTATTCGCTTTATTCGCCAGGCCCATATCAAGGAGCGTATTGGGGCGTCTGCATCGCGTGGGGATTGAGCGTTACCATGGCGATTTACGCGACAGGCTCGGTTTCCGGGACTCATGCTAATCCAGCGGTGACGCTGGCGTTGGCGATGTATCGGAAATTTTCCTGGAGCAAGGTAGTCCCTTACTGCATAAGCCAGGTGGTGGGTGGATTTGTTGGTGCCGCACTGGTCTATTACCTGTATGGTCCAGTCATCAATCGCTTCAACGAAGTGGAGCACATTACACGCGCAGCGGGAGGAGCGGCAGGAGTGTTTTTTACCCACCCCGGCCTCGCGATTACGCCGTCACACGCGTTTGGCGACGAGATCATCCTCACCGCGTTTCTCATCTTCGGAATATTTGCCATCACCGAGCAGTACAACGAAATGGCGCCGAAGGCCAACTCCGGAGCGTTTATGATTGGCCTTCTCGTCGCTCTCATCGGCGCATCCATGGGCTTTCTGGAAGCGTGGGCGATCAATCCCGCTCGCGACTTCGGCCCGCGCGCCTTCTGCTTTTTTGCCGGTTGGGGAGCTGCGGCATTTCCGTCGCCTGAGAATTATTGGTGGGTCCCAATCGCCGGTCCGCTGCTTGGCGGAGCGGTCGGCGGAGCGGCGTATCAATATTTGATCCGGCCTTATCTTCCGGCGCACCTCCGTTCCCTTGCAGCGGAATCCAAGGGTGCAATGCCCGATCCCGAATTGGAGATGTTGTAGATCAGTGCTATTCTGCAACATGAAACAGCTATTTCTCGATTGTGACGGGGTATTGGCCGATTTTGATGTTGCGGCCAGGGAGTTGTTCGGACGAGATTCGAGAGAAGCCGAGGATGCTCTCGGCACCAAAGAATTCTGGAACCGGATCCGGTACTCTCGGGGTTTTTACCGCCATCTTCCTCTGATGGCTGATGCACTTGAACTCTACAACGGCGTGGCTCATCTGAATCCAATCATTCTTACAGGCTGTCCATATGGCGGCTGGGCGGAGCAGCAAAAGCTGGCGTGGGCCGCACATCACTTTCCAGACGTGAGAATGATCACCTGCCGATCGAAAGACAAATTTCTTCACATGAAGCATCGAGGCGACATACTGGTGGACGATTACCTGCGTTACCAGCATTTGTGGGAGGACGCGGGTGGAATGTTTGTTCATCATCGCGCCGCAGACGAAACACTCCAACGCCTTTCAGATTTAGGTCTTGAAGTACGTCAGAAATAAATTGGGTGGGAAGCTCATGAATGACGAATTGCTCGCACTTGTTCAACTCCAGGAAACAGATGGGCAGATAAATCGGCTGCGGGCGGGGATCGGCGCGTTGCCAAAGCAGCTTGCCGCGCTTGAAGAAAAGCTTGCACGCCAAAGAGCAGGCGTTGAAGGTGCGACGAAATCCATCAAGGAAGAAGAAGCCCGGCGCCGGCGCATGGAGAGCGACCTTAAGGACATGCAGCAGAAGATTGCGAAATTCCGAGAGCAGTCGAGTAGCGTGAAGACGAATGAACAGTACCATGCGTTGCAACATGAGATCGGGTTTGCAGAGGCGGAGATTCGCAAGATAGAAGACCGCGAATTGGAGAGCATGGAACGCTCCGACCAACTGGAGGGCGGACTTCGCGCGGCGCAAGGCGAGCTTGCCGACCATGCGAAGGTTGTCGAGATTGAGAAGCAGGCGATGCACAAGTCACAAGAGGAGCACCGGAAGAGACTGGCAACTCTTACGGAAGAACGCTCTCGGCTGCGTGGAATGGTTCCAGACGAGTTGCTGGGGAAATACGACCGCATTGCAGGAGCGCGCGGTACAGCACTTGCGCGCGTTCAGGGACAGACGTGTCTCGGTTGCCGAATGGGGTTGCGTCCGCAACTGTGGAATCAAGTGAGAGGCGGCGAGTTGCTGTCATGCGAGAGCTGCGGGAGATTGCTGTATTTTGACAATGAGCAAGCGCCAGTTGGAGAAGCGGCTCCGACAACCTTAAAGAACAAGGCCGCGGCAGAGGCATGAAGCGGATTTGCATCGACATGGACGAGGTGCTTGCCGACACACTCGCTGAGCACATTGCGCGCTACAACCGCGATCACAGCGAGGCAATTACGAAGGCAGACCTGAATGGCAAGTGGCTGTGGGAGATCGTTTCCTCAGATCGGCAGGAGCGCCTCGAAGGGTATTTGCGGTCTGAGGACTTTTTTGAGCACCTGCCTGTGATGGAGGACAGCCAGCGCGTATTGCAGGCGTTGGTGAAGCATTATGAGGTCTACATTGCAACTGCGGCCATGGAATTCCCGAATTCATTCGGGCCGAAGTACCGATGGCTGCGGCGGCATTTTCCCTGGCTGCACCCTTTGCAGTTTGTGTTCTGCGGCGACAAGGGAATCCTGAACGCGGATTTCCTGATTGACGACCAGCCTAGTCACTTTCTCCGTTTTGCTGGGCAGGGGATACTATTCACCGCTCCACACAATATGCACGTGTCGGAATATCAACGGGTGGACAATTGGCGGGAGGTATCGAAGCTGTTCCTCCCGGACGCGGTGGTCTGAAGAATCGGCTCCTTACGAGGAGGCGACGCGCGGACGAATGGGTGTGGGGCCGTCTCCGCGGCCTGCACGCGCACTCAGCGGCGCTCCCAGCGGACGCAGATTTACGGCTGGCTGTGCCATGGGGAGCTGATGCATGGTGACGATGAGCGCCACGGCTGGAGCACTACCCGAGCACCGGTAAGAGTGAGGCGTGCTGGCGTCAAAGTAGACGGAGTCACCTGATTCGACGACATTCGACTTGTCACCGTGCCTGATTTCGAGATCACCTTCGAGCACAAAGAGAAACTCGTAACCAGGATGCACATGAGGCTTTGCTTCAATAGCCCCGGTAAGTGGTACGAACTCTGCGTAGTAGGGGTCCAGATGGCGGTCCGGAACCATGTAGGCGAGGCTCTCGAAATAGTAGCTTGGATTTTCTACGCCGCTCTGCGGCATGCGGACGCGATCGCCTCTCTTGTGCACGCGGAAAAGTGTGTGAGGCTCCGGCTCAAAGAAATATGAAAGATCTTTGTTGAAAACCATTGCGATTCGCGCAAGATTGCGAAGCGTGGGGACAACTCGGCCAGTTTCAAGCTGCGAGAGAAAACTGGCGGACAGTCCGGTATGTTTGCCGAGTTCGACAAGACCCATAGAGCGCTTCAAGCGCAGACGCTTGATGCGTTCGCCGATGCGGCGTTCGGCAATGAAAGCCTCGGCAGTGGAGGGATCGACTTCGTCCCGGGCATGGGGCTGCGTTGCAATGGGGGCCTGTTTAATGGCCGCGCTCTTTGTAGACATCTGGCAAACCTCGCACCTTGCAGTGTGTTTGATGCTCTTTTTGAGGGAGATGCTCTTACGCAACAATATATTTTCGCTCAGTGAAACCGACTTTGGTGCAATTTTCTTTTAGGTTATTATCGAGGCCCGGCAGACAATTCCCTCTGGCGAATAAGTTGGCGACAGAGGTACTTACCTTGCGCTTGTGATGTTGTTGAGAGCGTGGGGGATGGTTGCTTCGCGAGATTCAATCGCAATAAGAAAATTGTACTGAGTAAAATGCCCCCGTTTCTTTTGCAATCGGGGGCATTTGAGTAGCAGGTGACAAACGTTACATCGACTTGTGTTTCCTGTGAGCGACCTTGTGCCAGACGATGGTTTCAGTAATTGGCTGGCCGTCCTTAGTCGTACCGGTGCGGTGGTCGGTCATAGTGTCCCCATTGTCGGAGATGGTTATAGTGGAGTCCGCTGTGGCGCCGTTTGGCAGTTTCCAGTGGGCGGTTCTGGTGCCATTGTTGCTCTGGAAGCTGGCTTGGCCATTGCCCTCCGTACTTTTTAAAGTCTGCATGGATCCGTCCGCCGGGCCGCTCCAGGATTCATGCACGACCTTGCCGTCCGGGACGATTTCCGTAACATGCCACGCGAGCATTTGCGGAGTATCCTTGATGATGTGCAGCGTCATGGATTTGGGCTTTGGCATTGATCCAGAGTCACTTTGGGCCGCGTCGTACTTCCAGGTGCCAACGGCCGAGCTGTTCTGCGCGAAGGCGTAGGGGAGCGCAGCTGTCAGCAGAAGGGCTGTAAATGCGAGAAGCTTCTTCATTTTGTAGTCTCCTGATTCGTCGGTTGAACTGCCGCACGGAATTCTCGGCGCGGTGCGAGGTAAGTGTCAAGTGGCGGTAAGCGCCAGATCCATTCCCCTGTTCCTCATCTATTTCAAGACCATGGCCCGAAAATTCCGAGGTGGGCGGCTTGCGGCTGCAGTTGGGCTGTCGCTGATTGCGGGTTGCGGAATGGTTGCGGCCCCACAGCCTCCCAGTCTTAAGCTGCCCGAGCCGGTAACCAACCTTACGGCGCAACGTGTGGGAAACCGGGTAGACCTGCGATGGACCATGCCTAAGCGGGATACCGATAACGTTTTGCTGCAGGGAGGGCAAACAGCGGAAATCTGCCGTGGGGCTGGCTCCGAGAAATGCGAGAAGGTCGGTCGAGTCGTCCTTGCGCCACAGGTTGAGGGCACATTCGCGGACGTCTTACCGCCAGCATTGCTTTCCGGAGCGCCACGTCCACTCACCTATGTTGTCGAACTCGAGAATCACGCGGGGAGAAGCGCAGGACCATCGAACGCGGCGTATACGGCTGCGGGGACCGTTCCGGCGACACTCGCAAATCTGCAGGCACGGGCGCAGTCGGACGGCATTGAATTGAACTGGACACCGATGGGCGGAGTAGAGACGGTGCGGATCCGCCGTGTGCTGGTTGAAAAGACCGCAACCCCGAAGGAAGGCCACAAACCGCCGGCTCCAGTTGAGCAGACACTTGAGTTCACCGGTGAAGACAAGGGAGTGGTTCTCGATCAGAGCGCGGCGCTTGACCACGTCTATACCTATACGGTGCAGAGAGTAGCGAACGCCACGCTTGAGAACAAAAATGTGGAGATGGATAGTACACCGAGTGAGCCGGTGACTGTGAATGCGAGGGATGTCTTTCCACCGGCGGTGCCTCAGGGATTGCAGGCGGTGGCTGATCCGGAGGCGCATACGATTGATCTTTCGTGGCAACCGGACTCTGATGCTGACTTGGCTGGATACATTGTCTACCGCCGCGATGCGGAGTCCGGCGCTGCTCCAGTACGAATATCAGGAGCGGCTGAGCCTGGTCCGGCTTTTCGAGACATGAAGGCGGAGCCGGGGCATGAGTACAGGTATTCCGTGAGCGCGGTGGATAAAGACGGGAATGAGAGCGCGCGATCGGTGGAAGCTCAAGAGCGGCTGCCGCAGCAGCAATGAAGGAGATGGTGGATGAGATATTGCCGATTTCAGGCAAAAGCGGGACCCCGTTACGGGGAAGTCGTGGATCGGAACGGCGAGCTTTGGATTGAGCGGCTGTTGCCGCCGTTTGAGGAGGATCCGTGGGCGCCATCGGTATCAGATGATTTTCAGCCTATGCGGATGAGCGTTGCCGAGTTGCTGGCTCCGGTTGTTCCACGCAAGATTGTGTGCGTCGGGCGCAATTACCGGGAGCACGCGACGGAGCTTGGAAACGAGGTTCCGAAGGAGCCGCTGCTGTTTTTGAAAGCGCCATCTGCGATGATCGGCCCGGAAGATGCAATTCGTATTCCTGTGCAGTCGCAGCGGGTGGATTTCGAAGGTGAGTTGGCAGTGGTGGTGGGAAAGAAGGCCTCGAAGATCGGTCCAGGAGAGGATGTCCGGCCTTATATCCGTGGCTACACCATCGTGAATGACGTCACGGCGCGCGATTTGCAGAAGGCGGACGGGCAGTGGTCGCGCGCGAAGGGGTTCGATACGTTTTGCCCGGCAGGACCGCTGGTGACGGACGAGGTTGATCCATGGACGGGGATCACGGTGGAAACGCGACTGAATGGCGAGTTGAAACAGCGCGGAACAACGCGGGACTTTATCTTTCCGATAGATGTGCTGTTGCGGTATATCACTGCGGCGATGACGTTGCTGCCGGGGGATGTGATTCCCACTGGTACTCCGGCCGGAGTAAGTGCGATGAAGGTTGGCGACCGTGTAGAGGTAGCCATTGAAGGCGTTGGCGTTCTGGGTAATCCGATTGGTTGAGGAGCGCGAGAGGCGCTTGTTTC
Source organism: Acidobacteriaceae bacterium (assembly GCA_035945555.1). Taxonomy (GTDB): domain Bacteria; phylum Acidobacteriota; class Terriglobia; order Terriglobales; family Acidobacteriaceae; genus Silvibacterium. The sequence goes on along the minus strand of DASZAG010000175.1, from coordinate 1,522 downwards.
TCTTAAGTGGAGAGATGGCGGATAATTGAGAGAGTGATGGAAGGAGGAAAGATGGCTAAGAATTTGCTTGAGCAATTGCGCGGGATGACCACGGTGGTGGCCGACACGGGCGACATTGATGCGATTGAGAAAGTGAAGCCGCAGGACGCCACGACAAACCCGTCGCTGATTACCACTGCGGCGCAGATGCCGCAGTATGCCTCCATTGTGGACGGTGTGCTGGCGGACGCCAAGAAGCAGTTGGGCGAAGACGCGAGCGATGAAGCCGTCGCAAAGGCAGCCTTCAAACATCTGGCAGTGGCGTTTGGAAAGAAGATTCTCTCCATTATTCCTGGGCGCGTATCGACTGAAGTGGACGCGCGCGTGTCCTATGACACGGAGAAGACGCTGAAGCAGGCACGGGACATCATCAAGCTGTACGCAGATCAGGGAATCGCTAAGGAACGGGTACTGATCAAGATCGCGTCCACGTGGGCGGGCATTCGCGCAGCGGAGCAGTTGGAGAAAGAGGGCATCCACTGCAATCTGACGCTGCTATTCGGGATCCACCAGGCGGTGGCGTGCGCCGAGGCCAAAGTCACGTTGATTTCGCCGTTCGTTGGGCGGATTCTGGACTGGTACAAGAAGGACACCGGCAAAGACTACCAGGGCGCGGACGATCCCGGCGTGCAGTCGGTAACTACGATTTACAACTACTTCAAGCACTTCGGCCACAAGACCCAGGTGATGGGGGCGAGCTTCCGCAATATCGGCGAGATTCGGGAGTTGGCCGGTTGCGACTTGCTGACTATTTCTCCTAATCTGCTTCACGAACTGGAAGCGACGCAGGAAGGGCTTCCGCGCAAGTTGGATCCGGAGAAGGCGAAGTCGATGCAGATTGAGAAGTTGACCATCGATGAAGCGACGTTTGAAAAGATGCATGCTGCGGATCGTATGGCACATGACAAGCTGAAGGAAGGCATTGAGGGCTTCTCAAAAGCGCTGGAGAACCTGGAGCAACTGCTGGCAAAGCGGGTTGCGGAACTTAACGCAAAGCAGCCGGTCGGCGCAGATTAGGACCCGTCACGAGGTAGACCGCCTGAACTAGTGCGGATTGCTAATCTGAGGGCGAGCCTTAAGGGGTTCGCCCTTGCTATTTCCATGCGGAACCGAACGCCGGGCGACGCGTAATGCCTGTAAGTTGTATGAGATTTTGCGGGACTCTGCACCCGTTTGCGAGCTACCGCCTCCGGCTGCGTCCGCCGATACTTCGGGAGTGGCGCAAGAGATCGAGGGGTTCGCGTGTCTGTTGCGCAGGGTAGGTGGACTCGTTGCGCACGCGCGCAGGCTCTTCGGATGCTGCGAGTCTGATCTTCATCTCGTCGATTGCTCCCAGGAGTTCCTCCGCGTCCAGGTCGCCGCTCGAATCCGCTTCGCCGCTTTCCGCAGCCTCAAGAGCCGCCTGTTTCAGGCTGGCGTCGCAGGACTTCAGCAGCCGATGCAACATATTGGCCGTCTTGAGATTGATGCGCCCTTCGTTCAG
>DASZAG010000174.1:0-5707 GCA_035945555.1 Acidobacteriaceae bacterium | reverse complement strand
CACCGCCATCGCCGGAGCCGAGAACTGCGCCGCCGTTATCGCCAAGCAATTCAGCCTTCAAGTGGAAACGGTATCAACCCGCAAGGACGCGCTCACCGCCCTGCGCCGCGGACGCTATTCCATCGTTGTCCTCGACAGCTCCATGCTTGAGGCCACTCACGGTGACGCCGACGCACTCTTCAAGGCCTCCGGCCTCGCTATTCCGCTCGAAGTCAACTTCGCAATTTCCGGATGCGGCCGCCTCGTCCGCGAAATCCGCTCCGCTTTCTCGCGCCGCCAACTCGAGCAGGCCGCCGCCGAGCGCGCCGCCGCCAGCGGACTCGAAAGCAACCTCCGCGACACCGTCGCCGGACTGCTGCTGCAGTCACAGCTCGCGCTCGCCGATCCCACCGTCTCGCCGCAACTCGCCGACAAGCTCAAGCTCATGGCCGAACTCGCCGGAAGCCTGCGGCAAAAGCTGGACGCTGCCAAAGTTTCCGCATAATGCTCAATTAGGAAGCACGATTGATATAAGGCACAGCACCATGAGCAACAAATCAGCGCCCACCAACAAAATTCGATCTTGCTTTGGCGCAATCGCCACAAGTCCGAGTGCGAATGCGACCAGCACGATCCCAAAGGCCGGCCAGGTTATCATGTAGCCGACTGAAATGTTGAATAGAATGTTCGGTATTGATGCTAGGAAAAGGACGATCACAGAGATACTAGCGAGCTTTGGGTACCACGCAGATGCTTTCACTTCTCCTATGCCTGAGCGCCGAAGCCAAGTAAGGCAAATCATTACTATAGCCGGCAGGACCAGAAACACGCCGGACAGCGCCGTCTTTTGCAGCCATTTGTGATCTACCGATATCATCGCTTGCCGTCTCTCGCCTTGCGAGTCTCCTGAACCATTGACTTCTTGCGCGAAACCGAACCTTTCACGGACAGCAAATTTATCACGACCGGTCGTTTCTTTCGTCCGATGAGCGGAATCCACCCACAGCAAGAACAAGAGCGCGAGGAGGTTCTATCTCCTCGCGCTCTTGTTCTACGCCCGTCCGGCAAGGACCGCCCGCCGCGCAGGCGCCGCCGGAGGCGATACCATAAAGCTATGCCGCACACCCGCCCGCGCGCCGTCGTTTCGCTCTCCGGAGGAATGGACTCCGCCGTCTGCGCCGCGCTTGCCGCGCGCGATTACGACGCCTACGCGCTCCACTTCAGCTATGGACAGCGCACCGAAGCCCGCGAGCTGCAATCCGCCCGCGCCGTGTCCGAAAAACTCGGCTTCCACGACTTCCTCCACCTCCGCATCGACCTCTTCCGCCGCATCGGAGGCTCCGCCCTCACCGACTCCAGCATCGATGTCCCCAAAGCCCCTGAACACGAAGCGATCGGCTCGTCAATTCCCGTCACCTACGTCCCGTTCCGGAACGCCCACTTCCTCTCCGCCGCCGTAAGCTGGGCCGAAGTCATCGGGGCAACCAAAATCTTCATCGGCGCCGTCGAGCAGGACAGCTCCGGATACCCCGACTGCCGCCCCGCCTATTACCAGGCCTTCCAGCAACTTATCCGCGAAGGTACACGTGACGGAAGCATCGAAATTGAAACGCCGCTCATCCATCTCCGCAAGAGGGAGATTATCCTGCTCGGTCTTGAACTGCGTGCGCCCTTCCATTTAACGTGGTCCTGCTACTCGAACGCCGAGGCAGCCTGCGGAGAATGTGAGAGCTGCGCCCTTCGCCTGCGCGCATTTCGCGAGGCCGGTGTTGACGACCCAATCCCCTATGCCCGCCTGCAACCGGAAACCAGGGCAGGGGTTTAAGATTTCTGAAGGAGAGAACGACCATGCGTAAGATCACACTCCAACTGGCGTCGCTGATTGCCGTATTGATGCTCGTCGCCGCGCCAACCCTTCGCGCCCAGGGCACGGGCAAAGTCCACGGACACGTGCAGGACCCGCTTGGCATCGCCATGGCTAACGTGCAAGTCAAGCTCAACAGCAATGGCCAGGCAAAGTACACCTTCACCACCGATGCCAACGGTGACTACAAAGGCGACAACGTCGCTCCCGGATCCTACGACTTCACCCTCTACAACGCGCAGAACAAAACCATCGACCAGTTCCAGGACGTAAAGGTCACCGCCGGAGGCGACACCGCGCAGGACTTCGACCTCTCGCGCGCAGCCTACATCGCCAAGATGTCTCCCGAGCAGAAGAAGCAGCTCGAAGCGGCCAAGTCCGCGAACTCAAAGATCAGCGCCGAAAACGTCAAGATCAAAAACCTCAACGCCGATCTAGTCCAAGCCCGCAAGGACACTGATGCAAAGAACTACGCCGCCGCCGATGCCCTCATGACCCGCGACACCACCGCCAAGCCCGACGCGGCTGTCCTCTGGGTAGCCCTCGGCAAGGCACAGCTCGGCGAAAAGAAGTATCCCGAAGCCGCCACTTCTCTCCAGAAGGCCGTGGACGCCGATAAGGCGGACAAGAAACAGCACCCCGATATCCAGGCCGCCGCCGATAACTCCCTCGGCGAAGCGCTCGCCGATCAGGGTAAGGTCCCCGAAGCCCAGGCCGCGTATGATGCCGCCGCCACCGTCGATCCCAAAGGAGCCGGCATGTACTACGGCAACGAGGCCATCATGATGGATCGCCTCAACAACGTCGACGCTACCGTCGCCGCTGCCGACAAGGCCATCGCCGCTGATCCCAATAAGCCAATCCCCTACTACTTGAAGGGCAAGTCCCTCATCACCAAGGCCACCGTCGATCCCAAGACGCAGAAGATCATCGCGCCCCCGGGAACCGAGGAGGCCTACCAGAAATACCTCGATCTCGCTCCCAACGGCCCATTTGCCCCCGATGCAAAGGCCATCCTCGCGCAGCTTGGCACCAAGGAGCAAACCAGCTACCACAAGGGAAAGCACTAGGCGATACTCGGCGTGAAGAAGTGAAAAGGACGCTCCGCGCGAGCGTCCTTTTTGCTTGCCGAATAACCCGGACGCCTTGAAGGGGACGGGCTTCAGCCCGTCCGTAAGTGCTCTCATTCCAATGGGGGCTTTAGCCCCCGGGGGACGGTTCCCTTACAATTCGCCTGTGCCCTCTTCCGTCCTCAGCTACGCTGACGCCTCCCGAGTCCTGCTCGAGCACGCCGCCCGCATCCATCCTCCGCAAATAGAAACCGGGGTCCCCGGTACGCGCAGTTTTCCCGTGCTGGGGTGGGAATCCGCGCCCCTGCTCGCCAGCCTCGACCGCACGCTCGCCCAGCCCGTCATCGCCGACCGCGATCAGCCGCCATTCAACCGCTCCACCCGCGACGGCTTTGCCTGCCGATCCTCCGACCTCGCCGCGCTCCAACCCCTCACCATCATCGGCCGCATCCGCGCCGGGGAAGCCCCCGACGCCATGCTGCCCGCAGCTCCTCTCCACCCCGGCCAGGCCATCGAAATCATGACTGGCGCGCCCGTCCCCGGCGGAGCCGACTGCGTCCTCATGGCCGAACACGCCTCCGTCATCGGTCAGCGTGTCACCCCCGCCCGCACCCTCGCGCCCGGAGAAAACATCGTCCCCGCCGGCGCCGAAGCCCGCTCCGGATCCACCCTCATCCCTCCCGGAACCCGCATCGGCCCGCAACACATCGCGCTCGCCGCCGCCTGTGGATACGAGACCCTCCCCGTCTGCGCGAAGCCCCGCGTCGCCATCCTCGCCACCGGAGACGAACTCGTTCCGCTCAACCAGCAACCCCTGCCCCACCAGATCCGCAACTCCAACAGCTACTCACTCGCCGCACAGGTCGCGCGCCAGTCGGCGATCCCCGTCGTCCACCCCGCCGTGCCCGACAGCCTTGAGGAAACCGAAGCCGCCATCCGCTCGGCGCTCGACTGCGACCTGCTCTTACTCTCCGGCGGAGTCTCCATGGGCCAATACGATTTCGTCGAGCAGGCGCTCGCCAATCTCAACGCCGAATTCTTCTTCACCGGAGCACGCATTCAGCCGGGCAAGCCCATCGTCTTTGGCCGCCTTCCCGAGCACAACCTCTACTTCTTCGGACTCCCCGGCAACCCCGTCTCCACCCTCGTCACCTTCGCCCTCTTCGCCGCTCCGCTCCTCGCCGCGCTCTCCGGACGCAGACACCTCGGCCCCGAATTCGCCCAAGCCACTCTCGCGCAGCCCGTCGCCGCCAAACCCAACCTCACCCGTTTCCTCCCCGCCCACATCGAATCCACCGCGATCGAATCCACCATCCGCCCCATCTCCTGGCAGGGTTCAGGAGACCAATCCGCCGCCGCCAAAACCAACTGCTTCCTCGTCGCCCCGGAAAACACCCCCCTCAACCCCGGCGACACCGTCACCTTCCTGCGCCTCTAGCGCAATCGGGCCTATACCCTTTCCCCTTTCCCCGTTACCCTTGATCCATGCCTCTCTCGCACTACGACAAATCCGGCCGCGCCCGCATGGTCGACGTGAGCGCCAAGCAGCCCACCCATCGCACTGCCGAAGCCTCTGCCTTCGTCGCCATCTCACCGAAGGTCCTCAAAGCGCTGCCGCAGAACCAAAAGGGCAATCCGCTTGAAGTCGCCCGCTTCGCCGGAATCCAGGCCGCCAAGCGCACATCCGAACTCATCCCCATGTGTCACCCGCTCCCACTCACGCACATCGACGTGTCCACCAACATCACCAAGTCCGGAATCGAAATCCGAGCCACCGCCGCTACTACAGCCAACACCGGAGTCGAAATGGAAGCGCTCACCGCCGCCTCCATCGCCGCCCTGACGATCTACGACATGTGCAAGGCCCTCGACAAAGGCATCACCATCCGCGAAATCCAACTGGAGACGAAAACCGGCGGAAAAAGCGGCAACTATCACCGCAAGAAGGCCAGCCGGTAGGCAATCACAACCGGCTTTCCCCTTTCTTTTGTATGAAGTACAAATTTGAGCGACATCAAATTGGGGAGCCCGCCCGGGTGCCGGGTGCCCCATTCATGCGCGTTTTTGCGCATGAGTGGGAATCTCCGAATCCCTATGTGGAAATCCACCTTGTCAAGAGGCCAATTTTGTAACCCACTGATTACACAACGAATAAAGTTCCTCAACCATGGCAGTTGAGTTTTCGCAAATTGATATCCTGAACTTATAGACCAAAAATGATCGTTTGAAGGGCGCAGCTGCGGGGCTGCGCCCTTCGCTTTTTAGAACAACACCAATTCCGCTGTACCAACTACATTTGTCATCCCGACCGAAGTCATTGCGAAGCAATGACGTAGCGGAGGGACCTGCACTTTTTGCGGGTTAACACTACTTCGGCCCTGGCCAATCGCCAGTGCATGAAATGTCCCGCTTTGTATCAGGGCACGATGCGCGCAGCCCAGTGCTGCGCCTTTTGCTTTGGGAGAGGAAAACGATGATGCCTTTGTGCAAGTACATTCTGGACGGCGACCAACAGTGCGAGCAGGCGGCATTTGAAGGGGACGGGCTTCAGCCCGTCCATTAAGGCATTTCATAATCAGGGGCTTTAGCCCCTGAGGGAGGGCGCAGCCAGGTGCTGCGCCATTTGTCTTGGAGGGGAAGCGATGATTCCTTTGTGCAAGTACATTCTTGACGGCGACCAACAGTGCGAGCAGGCGGCAATCAACGGTGGACACTACTGCCGCCATCACCAGGTCGTCCGCAAATCAGTCGCGGCCGCTGAAGCCGAAGAGGCGCCCCCGTCGCTGCCGCTCAT
>DASZAG010000173.1:0-4557 GCA_035945555.1 Acidobacteriaceae bacterium | reverse complement strand
ATACACCAGAGCCGCCGTGTCGTTGCTGTTGAAATAAACCGCACTGAAAAAGACGATCCCGCCTTGACCCGAATCTCGAATCTGCTGCACTCGCTGGTGATCAATCAAATCAGGCTTGGCGCCGGAAAACTCGCTCGCCGTCAGGTGAAACCGTTCATACTGGCGGACCTTGAAATCCCACAGCGCCTGCTCAAACGCGTTCTTGTTTTCCGCTGGGGCCTTAAGCTGCCCGTCCGGAGGAACCGCCGGATTCATGTCCGTAATGTTGACAGTAGTGTCGGCGACCGCCCAGCTGCCCCCTCTGGTGGGAGAAATCTTGTTCAGCGCCCCTCCCGGCTCCAGCAGCGAGTAGATCGCGTAGGAATCGGCGACGTTGCTCTTTGAGATAGTTCCAATTTCAATCCCCCTGCTCGTTGCCTCGGAGGTCAGGGCGCAGCTCAGTCGCACCGGGCCTGCCACAACATCCTCTGCATTCCCGCCAAAAGTCCCACAGATTACATGGTTATCGGGAGGCTCTACCCTGATGAAAACGCGGGGCGGCCACGTAATATTTGCGATTGGGCGAAAAGCCTGGACATGGACGATCTGCGATTTTGCCTGAACCCTGGCTCCCTGAATGAATCCGAAGCCAAGGGGTGTATTTGCGCGCACCCCGGGTTTAGGAGAGCCGTAGAAATTGACATCGATGCGGAGCGTTTGAGAACCGAGCCTCGCCGCTGCATCAGGCGACACGGATAGCTGGATATCAAAAGCCGGTATCGTCGAAGAAGATGCCTGCTGAGCGCGGCCGGGAAAAGAGAACAGAAGTATCGCGCCAACCAGCAGACAGGCTTGAGTCGCAGCAACAGAGAGCCTTCCGGGCATAAAGCATCTCCCTTTTTTGATCAGACGCGATTACTGCTGCCAACGTTCAATTTCCCCTTGCCGAAGGAGAATCATCGCAACTCAGCCATGGAAGAAGCTTCTCGCCTGACGGCTTAGTGCCCACCGGCCGCCGTTCCAGTGTCCCACGGAGCCCGTCCCCACTTTGGACCGTCCTTGTCGCGGCCCTTCACCCGGTCGTACATGTACGTGTCGCTGGTGGTCCCCAATGATTCGTTATACAAATCAATGGCCCCGGTCGCCTCGTCCAGCTCCTCCGTAAACCGATGCTCCGCCTTCAGCCGATCGTACGTCGCAGTCACTTCCAGCTTGCTCGATTTAAAGAACTTCTGGAACCCGCGATCCAGCAGGACGGCAATTTCCCCGCCCATGACCAGCCCCGGCTTGTGCATCAGCACCACGCTGCCTTTCGGCCCGCGTCCCAGCTCCGCCGCGCAGCCGTACTTCTCCACCCGCACGCGATCTGCAATGGCCGGATTTGCGACCTGGGCCACCTCGCGGACATCAAATTGAAGACTGCGAAGTTGGCTAACGGCTTCGTCGAAAGTGCGCGGCTTGAGTTTCTTAGGCATAAAGGCAATCAATCCAAATAGTTTGTGACGAGCCAGCCATCAAAGTTACACTAGAGACTGGCGTACTCGCTTCACTTTCACTCTCGCATAAGAAACGGGCACGCTGCAACGCTGCGAAAAATGGCTACTTTAACCAATTCACTCGGAACCGCTCTCCTCGACCGAATCGGCAACACGCCGCTCGTCCGTCTGGAGCGCCTTACCGCGCATCTGCCCGGCATTCAGATCCTGGGCAAGGCCGAGTGGGCCAACCCCGGCGGATCCGTAAAGGACCGAGCCGCCTCCGGCATCGTGGCCGACGCGCAGAAGCGCGGGCTGCTAAAACCCGGCAAGCACCTGCTGGACGCCACCAGCGGAAACACCGGCATCGCCTACGCCATGCTCGGAGCGGCCATGGGTTTCCCCGTCACGCTCTGCATTCCCAGCAATGTTTCACTGGAGCGCAAGCGCATTCTCGCCGCCTACGGCGCCAACGTCGTCTGGACGGACCCCGCCGACGGCTCCGACGGAGCCATTCGCAGGGCCCGCGCCCTCGCCGCTGACGAGCCGGAGAAGTATTTCTACGCCGACCAGTACGGAAACAATGCCAACTGGCGCGCGCATTACCTCGGCACCGCCAATGAAATCTGGCAGCAGACCGAGGGCCTCGTCACCCATTTCGTCGCCGGGCTCGGCACCAGCGGCACCTTCGTAGGCACCTCGCGCCGCCTCAAAGAGCTGAATCCGGCCATCCAGTGCGTCTCCATGCAGCCCGATTCGCCGTTCAACGGCCTCGAAGGACTGAAGCACATGGCCACTGCAATCGTGCCGCCCATTTACGATCCAGCCCTCGCAGACCGTAATATAGATATGGAGACTGAAGCCGCCTACGCCATGGCCAAGCGGCTGGGCCGCACCGAAGGGCTGCTGGTCGGAGTCTCATCGGCTGCCGCAGTGGCAACATGTCTGCACATTGCCGAGGAAGAAGCGGCACACGGCCGCGAAGCCGTCATCGTCACTATTCTGGCCGATTCGGCTGACAAGTATCTGAGCGAACGTTTTTGGGAGGAGTAGGAGCGGAACAATGCTGAAGCTGAGCGAGCAGGTTTACGACGCAATCCGACGCCATGGGGAAGAAACCTATCCCTATGAGTGTTGTGGCGTGCTGCTCGGTCGCTCCGTCCCCGCAAAGGACTTCGCCCCCGACAGCCACCACGGCCTCAATGAGGTCGAGGAAGCCGTGCGCGCCGGCAACACCCGAACCGATTCCGCCCGCAACCGCTACAACATCGCTCCCCAGGAGCTGGTAAGGATTCAGCGGCAGGGCCGCGACCGCGGGCTCGACATTGTCGGCTTCTACCACTCGCACCCGGACCACCCCGCGCAATGGTCGAAGACCGATTTCGCCGAAGCCCACTGGCTCGGCTGCTCCTACGTCATTACCGCGGTGGAAAAGGGCGTCGCGCAGGCGACCAACTCCTTCCTGCTGACCGGGACTGGAGAGGACGACAAGGCGTTTGAAGACGAAGCGGTCGAAGTGGCCGCGCTCGAAGCCGAACGATGTTGAGCCTGGGTTGAGCAGCAAGCAACTGCCCACTCCAGGGTCAGGCCGCCGCGCCTGACCTCCCAACTACGTTTCCCTGGCCCATAAAGGACGGTTTCGATGAAGATTCACATTCCTACTCCGCTGCGCGTTTACTCCAACAAGCAGGACACCGTGAGCGTGTCGGCAAAAACTGTCGGCGAGGCGCTCGAAGCCCTCACTCACAAGCACCCCGACCTCCGCAAGCACCTCTATTCGGATGAAGGCAAGCTGCGCTCCTTCGTCAACGTCTATCTGAATGACGAGGACATCCGCTACCTCCCCGAAAAGAACGCCACACGAGTTTCGGACCACGACGCGCTCTCGATCATCCCGTCCATCGCAGGCGGAAAATAGCCGCGCGGCACATGCGAGGGTGCCCCACGTCTCGATTTTGAGACGTGGGAAATAAGCTAGAAGCTAAACAAGGAACACAATGACCACAACACTCGAATCTCCGGCCACCTTACCGGCCCTCAGCAATAAAGAAATCGCGCGCTACTCGCGCCATCTCCTCCTGCCCGAAGTCGGCATGGAGGGCCAGCAGAAGCTCAAGGCCGCCAAAGTCCTTTGCGTAGGAACCGGCGGACTCGGCGCGCCCCTCGCCTTCTACCTTGCCGCCGCCGGCATAGGCACCCTCGGCCTCGTGGACTTCGACGTCGTGGACGAGAGCAATCTCCAGCGTCAGATCATCCACTCCACCGCCGACGTGGGCCGTCCCAAAATCGACTCCGCCGCCGACAAGCTTCATGCGCTCAATCCGCACATGAACATCGTGAAGCATGAAACCATGCTCACCAGCCAGAACGCGCTCGACATCATCAAGGACTACGACATCGTCGCCGACGGTACCGATAATTTCCCCACGCGCTACCTCGTCAACGACGCCTGCGTCCTCAGCGGCAACAAGCCCAACGCCTACGCGTCCATCTTCCGCTTCGAGGGCCAGGCCAGCGTCTTCGCCACGAAGGACGGCCCCTGCTACCGCTGCCTCTATCCCGAACCGCCACCGCCGGGCCTCGTCCCCTCCTGCGCTGAAGGCGGAGTCCTCGGCATTCTTCCCGGCCTGCTCGGCGTCATGCAGGCGACTGAGGTCATCAAGCTCATCCTCGGCAAAGGCGAGCCGCTCATCGGACGCCTCCTGCTCGTCGACTCGCTCGGCATGAAGTTCCGCGAGCTGAAGCTCCGCAAGAACCCCGATTGCCCGGTGTGCGGCACTCATCCAACCGTGACTAAGCTCATCGACTACCAGCAGTTCTGCGGAATCCAGCCCGAGCCCAAAGCCAAACCTGGCGAAACCGCCGTCCAGAATGGCATTCCGCAGGTCACTCCGCTGGATCTGAAACAGCGCCTTGACCGCAAGGACAACATCTTCGTACTCGACGTGCGCGAGCCATACGAGTACCAGATCGCAAACATCGGCGCCACCCTCATCCCGCTCGGCGAGCTACCCAAGCGCACAGGCGAGCTCGACAAAAACGCCGAGATCATCATCCACTGCCGCTCCGGCGCGCGCAGCCAGAAAGCCGCGGAACTCCTCGC
>DASZAG010000172.1:0-10633 GCA_035945555.1 Acidobacteriaceae bacterium | reverse complement strand
GCGGGGCCTGCGGGGCGCCGCTCTGGCTGTGTTGAGCAGCCCCAGGTTCCTGTTTGGCGTGGGCTTTCTCACGGTGAGTTTCTTCTCTCTCCTGTTTGCATTGAGCCGCGCCAACCTCAGCCTGATTGCTCCGGCATCGGCGTCGCTGGCGTTCGTGACGAATGCGGTCGCGGCCAAGATATTCCTTAAGGAGAACGTGGACCGTCGGCGCTGGATTGCCGCAGCGCTGGTTTGCGCGGGCGTGGCGCTGATGACGCTGTAGGCGCAGTGAGTTTTCGCCGCGTATCCCTCACTTGATAGAAAATAAAGAGTGTTCCCGGTGAGCGATCTGCCAGTTCATTGATTCCCAATGATTTTCAAAGTTGATGGCGAATCAAGCCTTATGCGATGACCTGTTGGCCGTTCAAAACTGCCGAGTTTTTCTTTCGAGATCCCGCACTTCATAGAAAATAAAGAGTGTTCCCCGTTGAGCGATCTGCCAGTTCATTGATTCCATACGGTTTTCAAAGTTGACGGCGAATCAAAGTTCATGGGACGACCCCTTCGGCGTTCGAAATTGATGAGTTTTCTTCTGAGATCCGGCACTTCATAGAAAACAAAGAGCGTTCCCGTTGAGCGATCTGCCAGTTCATTGATTTCAAACGATTTTCAAGCTAACGATTACGGCGTTCGAAATTCTAGAATTTTCATCTTATATCCCGCACTTCATAGAAAAGAAAGAGTGTTCCTGACTCCCGATCGCGCACTTGATTGGTAGTAAAGGTTCGTGCCAACCTGGCGGGCCATGGAAATTGACCTCGCCACACCGGATCGAGTTCGGGTAAAAATGCAAAGGACCGCGCCGAGCGGTCCCTTCATATCTTTACTCCATAGTTCTATTCTACCGGATTCCGAAAACTCAACTGCCACGCGCACGGTGGTGGGGAGCCTATTGGTAATCCGAGGCGTATGATGCTGCCGGGTGACTGAGAACGCGGTAAGGAGGCAGGGATGAATCGCGAACTTACGTTGAAAATCGTGCTGGGGATTGTGGGCGTGATATTCGTTGCGGCGATATATCCGCTGATTATGATTGTGCGGCAGGAGCCGGCTACGGCAATGATGCTGAGCCTTTACTTCACGTTGGGAGTATTCCTGCTGCTGGCGATCCGGAATCCGGGGGCGAACCGAACGCTGATTGCGTTTACGGCGTGGTCCAGCTTCGCTCATGCGGCGGTGATGGGCTATCAGGCGTCGATGGGGCTGATTCGGCACCGTGAACTGATCGGAGTGGCTGTGCTGGTTGTGATCGGGGTTTTGCTGCTGTCGCTCGCGCCTGCGCGACAGGTGGAGAGGAGCGCGGTAGGCGTTTAGCGGGACAAGGGCACATCGATGATTGAAGCGAAACGCTGTCCGATGCGGTTACTCCTGGGTATCAGTCTGATAATGCTCGGTGGAATGTTGCCTTCAGCTTCGGCTCAGAAGACAACGAAGGAATCCCCCTTGGTTGTTGCGGGAGATATGCCCCTCTATCCGATCATGGCCCGTGTGGCGCGAGTCCAAGGCGTCGTCAAAATCAAAGTGACCACCGATGGGAAAAAGGTCATTGCTGTCGAGGCGGAGGGCGGGCCACCGATGCTTGTGAAGTTTGCCAAAGAGGATATCCTCACTTGGAGATTTGCTGAGCACAAGCCCACGACATTCATCACGAAATTCGACTACGTAATCGAGGAGCCGTTCCAATGCGATTTCAGCAATGATACTTTGGTTCTTAAGCTCCCTTTTGAAGTCCAAATTAGTGCGGAAGGTCTGGAGACTTGCGATCCAGCCTTAGAAATCAGACCGCATCCTTAAATTCAGCTGTAACCCTCCGCCCAGGCCCTTGGTCCAACCCAGTTGGATAGAATCGAATCAATGCGATTCCGCGCCAGTCTTCTGATTCTGGTTGCATTATTCCTGCCGCTGTTGAGCCATGCTCAGGCGACGGCCAATGCTCCGCACCTCTCTGTGCAGCTGGTGGTTCCTCCAGCGCAGATCTATCCGGGGCAGAATTTTACGACCGGGCTTTATTTCAAGCTTGCGCCGGGGTGGCATGTCTACTGGATCAATGCCGGAGACTCCGGCGAGCCTCCGGTGATTCACTGGACGCTGCCCGCGGGAGTCACTGCGGATGCGATGCAGTTCCCCACACCGAAACGCCTGCCGCTGGGCCCGCTGATGGATTTCGGATACGATAACCAAGTGCTGTTCCCGTTGCCGATGCATGTCGCCGCGAGTTTTAAGCCAGCGGGACAACAGGTGTCGTTGGGCGGACAAGTGAACTGGCTGGTGTGCAAGGACGTTTGCATTCCGGGCAAGGCGACACTGTCGGTGGATCGTTCAGGTTTGGCGAGCGCTCCTGCGAGCCCTGAAATCAATACGGCAGACCAACAGCTGGTGAGCCGAGCTGAGAGCCAGCTACCGCAGCCGCTGCCTAGTGGCGACGTGGCCAGATTCGACGGTACGCCCAAGGGCTTTGCGTTGACGGTGAAGACGGGGCGCAAGGAGACTTCGGCTGAGTTCTTCCCTTTTGATCAAAATGTGATTGCGAATGCCGCTCCGCAGCCAGTGAAACCGTTTGGGAATGGCGTAAAGATTTCGCTGACAAAGGATGAGAATCTCCGCGGGGCTCCGACGCAGTTGCGCGGGGTGGTAGTGCTGAGCGATGGGCGGGCGTATGCAGTTAGCGCAGCTGCGGGCTCTCTAACGCTCGCTGCGGCACCGACAGCGGGCGGCATGTTGAAGATTGTGCTGCTGGCGTTTGCCGGCGGCATCATTCTGAACCTGATGCCGTGTGTGTTTCCCGTGCTGTTTTTAAAGGGGCTGGCGCTGGTGCAGTCGGGTGCGGAAGAGCGGCGCAAGATGCGGCTGCATGGTCTGGTCTATACGCTGGGGATTCTGGTTTCGTTCTGGGGAGTGGTGGGCGCGCTGCTCGCGCTTCGCGGAGCGGGACAAAACCTGGGATGGGGATTCCAGTTCCAGTCGCCGGTATTTCTGGTAGTGCTGGCGCTGCTGCTGTTCTTCCTGGGGCTGTCGCTGGCGGGTCAGTTTGAGATTGGCTTGAGCCTGACGAGTGCGGGATCGGGGCTGGCGGCAAGACAAGGCATGGCGGGGAGCTTCTTTACAGGTGTGCTGGCGGTGGTGGTGGCGACTCCGTGCACGGCTCCGCTGATGGGAGCGGCGATAGGATACGCGCTAGCAGCGTCGGCAGGAGTGACGGTTGCGGTGTTCACAGCGATTGCGCTGGGATTGGCGGCGCCGTATCTACTGCTGGCGTTTAATCCGGCGTGGACGCGGCTGCTGCCGCGGCCCGGGGCGTGGATGGAAGTGCTGAAACAGGCAGTGTCTATTCCGCTGTTCGGCACGGTGATTTGGCTGGTATGGGTGTTCAACCAGACAGCGGCGGCGGGGGCGCTGGTTTCTCTGCTGACAGCGTTTCTGTTGTTGGCGATTGCGGGATGGATTCTGGGACGGTGGCCGGCGAAGGCCATTTCCACAATTGCCGCAGTGTTGGTTCTGGCGCTGGCGGTTGCGGTCCCGGTATGGGCGGTGAGGACGGCATCGCCGACGGCAGCGGCGCATCCTGCGCAGGAAGCGCAGTGGCATCCATTCAGCCCTGAGCTGGTGGCGAGGTATCGCGCAGAAGGCAAGCCAGTGTTTGTGGACTTTACTGCGAGCTGGTGCCTGAGCTGCCAGGTGAACGAGCGCGTGGTGCTGGACCGCGCCGACGTGCAGCAGCGACTGAAGCAGAGCGGAGTCGAACTGGTTCGCGCCGACTGGACGCGGCACGATGAGGCGATTGCCAATGCTCTGGCGGCGCTGGGGCGCGACGGCGTGCCGGCGTATGCGCTGTATCCGGCGGACCCGAATGCTCCGCCGAAGCTGCTGCCGGAAGTGCTGACTCCCGGTATTGTGTTTCGCGCGCTGGATGGAATTGAGCCGGAAGTGAAGACAGCATCCGCGACGCGGCACGAGTAGACGCGCTGCGCGGAACTGATAGCCTATAGACATGAAATTCGGAGTGTTGGTCTTCCCCGGATCAAATTGCGATCACGATACCTACCATGTGATTGCGGAGCTTGCTCACCAGCCGGTCACGTTTTTGTGGCATGACTCGGCGGACCTGCAGGAATGCGACGCGATTCTGGTGCCTGGCGGATTTGCCTATGGCGACTATCTGCGGACAGGGGCCATTGCACATTTCTCACCTGTAATGCAGTCGGTGAAGAAATTTGCCGCGGAGGGCGGACCTGTACTGGGCATATGCAACGGATTCCAAATATTGTGCGAGTCGGGGTTGCTGCCGGGGGCGTTGCTGCGCAATGCGGGGCTGAAGTACATATGCAAGCAGGTGCATTTGCGCACGGAGACGACCAACTCGCCTTTTACCCATGGCTTGAAGAAGGGCGAAGTGCTGCAGATTCCGATTGGGCACATGGAAGGCAATTACTTCTGCGATGCTGCCACTCTGGAACGGCTGCGCGGCGAGGACCGGGTTGCATTTCGATATGTAACTCCTGAAGGTGCGGTGACAGCAGAAGCAAACCCGAACGGCTCCCTGGATAACATTGCGGGCATTCTGAATGAGGGCCGAAATGTCCTGGGTATGATGCCGCATCCGGACAGATCGAGCGAGGCGATGCTTGGTTCAGCGGATGGCTGGAAGATTTTTTCATCACTGCTTGAGGCGCTGGCGCACGCGCGATAAACGGTCCAATGATCGATATTCATCATCACTTGTTGTTTGGGCTGGATGACGGCGCGAAAGACCTTGAGACGTCCGAGGCAATGGCCCGGATGGCCGAGGCAGACGGCATTACGCATATCGTTTGCACTCCTCATGCGAATGCGCATTTCCGGTTTGATCCTGCGGTGAACCGCGAGCGGCTGGAGCAGTTGCGAGCGAGGCTGGACGGCAAGGTGACGCTGGGGCTGGGCTGCGACTTCCATTTGTCCTTTGAAAATATCGAGGACGCGAAACAGAATCCAACGAAATACACGATAAATGGAAAGAGGTATCTGCTGGTGGAGTTTGCGGATTTGTCGATACCGCAGCAGATGATGCAGGTGTTCTATGAATTTCAGCTTGCCGGGATGCAGCCGATTATCACGCACCCGGAGCGGAATTTGACGATCCAGAAGAGTCCGCAGCGCTTGGATGAGTGGCTGAAAGCAGGTTGCCTTGCGCAGGTCACGGCCTCGTCACTCACCGGTCGCTTTGGGCGCGGCGTTATGGGATTTGCGCAAAGGCTGCTGGACGAGAACAAGATCCATTTTCTGGCGACAGATGCGCACAATCTGGAATCGCGGCCTCCGCGAATGCGGGAAGCTTATGAGTTTGTGGCCCGACGGTGCGGCGCGGAGACGGCAGAGCGTCTGTGCGTTGCGAATCCAAAAGCGGCGTTTTACGGCGAAGAGCTGGGCCCACAGCCCGAGATGATCGAGAGCAAAGTGCCTTATACTTCGCGTAAAAAACCGGGTATGTGGAAGCGGCTGCTGGGACGGATGTAGAAGCGCTACTCGCCGTCGTTAAGCGCGTGATCGGCGGGGATGTTTTCGCCACTCCAAATCTTCTTCGAAGTCCAAGGCTCGGCGGACGCGGCCCAGAAGGGATCTGAACTGGGCAGTCCCAGCGGGAGCCATGCAACGGCGCACAGATAGCAACTGCCGGTGGAAATGTACGACTCGGCTATTGCAGGCTGGTTTCCGTAAAAGCCGCAGGTGAGCCAGCCATTTTTGTCGAAGGTTCCAGGAGCCTCGACGCTGCGTCGCATGACTGCCGTGAGTGCGGAGCGGACTTGCGCAGGAGACACATCTTCGGGCAGTTCGTGACGCAACGCGATATCGGCGAGATGCTGGAATGCTCCGAAGCGATAGCAGAGAGAGCGGCCGATGGGCGGGAATGCTCCTTCGGGACTGATGAGGCGCTCCTGAACGGCAGCGTAGCGGCGGGCGCGGACGAGGGCCTCGGAGCGGAAGGAATCCCACGAGGAGGAAGCCTTCGAAATGGTTTCGAGGACCTGCAATAGCATGGGATGAATGACGAAGCTGTTGTAGTAATCCCAGTGAAATTCAGGACCGTCACCGTAGGTGCCGTCTCCCTTGTACCAGGAGTCGATGGTACGAACAGCATAGTCGACGCGCATTGGGTCCCACGACGAGCCCATGAACGCGAGAGCGGTTTCCACCATTGCCGAAAAAAGCAGCCAATTGGTGTAGTTGGGTTGAATGACGCGTGAGGACTCAAGCGCAGCGACGACGTTTTTCTGCGTCTTGGTGTCGAGCTTGCGCCACAGTTCGTTGGGTGCGCGCAGAATGGCATGAGCGAGGAAAGCCGCGTCAACGACGGGCTGGCGGCCCTTATCGAAGTTGAGGAAATCGGGCGATGATGGGTCAGTGCCGAATTGGATTGCCAGACGTGACCATTCCGCGTACTGGCTGCGCAGGCGACCTTCAGACTCAGTTCCCTCACCCGATTCCAACCAGGGCGCGATGCCCGCGAGTAAGCGGCCAAGCGCCTCAAGATGCGTGAACGCGCGGCGCTCTTCGATATTGCCGTGCGGCGCTTCAACGGGCATTTCAGCTTTCAATTTTCCCTGGCTTGCAGCTTGCAGAACGGGAAAGGAAATCTTGTCCAGGATTCGCAGCCAAAACTCGCGGTCGTCGCCGTGGGGCTCCGTGGTAAGCGTCTCAGGCAATGCACTAATCGAGGAGAGAGCCGCGCCCGCGGCGATGCTGCCCTGCAAAAACTGCCTGCGCCCAACGTTGGAGAGCGATTCCTGTGACATCAAGTCTTCCTTCCGGAATATTACGCGTCACCATCATCTCACATCCGGTTTAAAAAATCGGTTTACTCTGGATATTTGCCGTCACATCCGCCCGCTAACCAGGCGCGAAAACTCATGCGCTGGTTTGGGATAAGTTACCGGGAAGCATGGGCATAGAACGCAGCCGGGTGCCAGTGGCGGCGAAATAGGCGTTGCCAATAGCAGGTGCGAGACCCACGATTCCAATTTCGCCCGCGCCGGAGGACGGAAGATCCTTACGGTCAAGAAGCACGATCTCGATTTTGGGCACGTTACTGAAGCGTGGCACATGGTATTGCGAGAAGCGAGGGTTGAGGATGCGGCCATCGCTGAACTCAACTGCCTCAGAAAGCGCACCGCCTATGCCCATGGTTACAGCACCCATCATCTGGTTGCGGAGCCCATTGGGATTAACGATTGCGCCTGATTCCCATGCCTGCACAATGCGACGCAGCCGGATGCCGCCATCGCTCTCGACAGAAATTGCGACGCATGTGGCGACATGGCCTCCCTTTTCGGTTCCGATTGCGAGGCCGAAGCCTGTCTGCGGTGTGGATTTTGAGTGGCCCCAACCAAAACGGTCGGATGCAGCCTGAAGGACTGCGCGAAGGCGCGGATCGGCGAGGTTTTTTAGGCGAAACTCGAGCGGCTCAATGTTGAGGGCGTGGGCGAGCTCGTCCATGTGAGATTCGCGGGCGAAGTTGTTCGCCGTAGCTGCGAGTGCGCGGTAGGAGGCTTGGCGCAATGGGGATTGCGTGGGGTGGAACTGCGTGTGTTGCTCGCGGATGTCGTAAGGTGACTCGATGCAAGAGGGCCCTGAGTTGTAGTTGTCGTGCTGCCAGGCAACGATTTTGCCGTCGTGGTTGGCTCCGCTGCGAATCTCAATCCATCCGGCGGGACGGAAGTAGGCCCATGTGAACTCCTCTTCGCGCGTCCAAACCAGCTTGACGGGCTTGCTGGCTGCCTTGGCCAGACGCGCGGCTTCAACCGCGCACTCGCCTGTATGCTTGCCGCCATAAGCGCCGCCCATGTCGGGCATGATGACGCGGACTTGTGACGTGGGCAAGCGAAACGCCTGAGCAAGCTCATCACGCACGCCAAAGGGACGCTGCGTTCCCGTCCATACGGTGAGCTTGCCGTTGTTCCACTCTGCAACGGCGGCACGCGGCTCGAGCGGCGCATGCGCGATGTATTGCACGGTGTAATGCTGGCTGAGGGTTACATCGCTATGGATGGTCGGAGGCTCGCTCGATGCGATGTTTTTTGACTCATCGCCGTCTGACTCCGGATGCGAGCGGAGATATTCGAACAAGTTGCTGTTGGAGGGCTGAGGCGGAACGTTCCAGATCGCGTGAATAGCGGAAAGCGCACGGGTTGCCGTCCACAGATCATCGCTGACAACACCGACGAAGTCTCCGTCGCGGACGATCTGGACGCCGGGAATGCGCTGCGCGTCGGCGGTATCAACCGAAACGAGTGTGGCGTGAAAGCCCGAAGGCCGAAGCACTTTACCGAAGAGCATGCCGGGGCGCACGATATCTGACGGGTACTGATGTTTGCCGGTCACGAAGGCGCGTCCATCAACTTTTGGAATGGGCGTTCCGGCGATCTTCCAGTCGGTGGCCGGGGTGAGTGCAGGCTGATCCGTAACGGTAGCGGTGAGTTTTTGTCCGCGCGTGATTTCACCGAATGCGAGCGATTGGCTGGTTTTTGGATTCGTGACTTTGCCGTTGGCTACAGTGAGCGAATTTGGTTGAGCACTCCAGCGTCGCGCGGCTTCTTCAACAAGAACTTGTCGCGCAGCGGCCGCCATTTTCCGAAGCTGCGGGCCCATGGTGGGTGTGGTGAGGCTGCCGAAGGTGCCCATGTCCCACGGAGTGAGGTCAGTGTCGCCCATCACCATCGAGATGGTGTTAAAGTCAGCGCGCAATTCCTCCGCGACTTGCTGCGCGAGAGATGTGCGAGCGTTTTGGCCGGTTTCGATTTTTCCAGTGAAGACGGTGATGACGCCTTTGTCGCTGATGTAGAGCCAGGCGCTGATCTCCTGCGGCAGCGGGTGCTCGCGGAAGCCGCCATGATGCTGAGCATGAATGACATCGCTGGTGAGGCAGACGAGCAAGCCTCCGCCGCAAAGCTTGAGGAAGTCTCTGCGGTCGAGTTGGAACCAGTGCAGACGGTCCCGCAGGCTGGGCGGCTCGGGATGAGGCGTAAGCGTGTCAGTGGTCATATGCGGCTCCCGGTCTCTGTCTTCGACGCTCTTTTGATCGCGGCCACGATTCGTCGGTAGGTGCCGCATCGGCAGATGTTGCCGTCCATGGATTCTGTGATCTGCGTGTCGGTGGGCTGAGGGTGCTGGCGCAAGAGCGAGGTGGCGGAAACGATCATGCCAGACGTACAGTAACCGCACTGGAAAGCTTCCTCGTCGAGAAACGCCTGCTGGACAGGCGTAAGCGAGCCGTCAGCGGGGGCGAGCCCTTCGATGGTGGTGACGTGCGCGTCTCCGACTGACTCAATGCTGGTAAGGCAGGAGCGGCGCGCCACGCCATCAATGAGAACCGTGCAGGCGCCACACTGGCCCTCGCCACAGCCATATTTTGTTCCCGTCATCGAAAGGCGATTTCGCAGAACGAAGAGCAGGCTCTCTTCAGCGGGGGCACTGATGCGGAGTTCTTTATCGTTTATGTGAAGACGAAATTCATCCATTGTGTGTCTCCTGAGCTGATGAAGAACTTCAAAGGCCTAGGATACGCCGCAGCGCCCATGTCGTGTGTGGTGCGGGCTTCGGATTTAAAGTACAGATAGAAGGGTCAGATGCTGAAGACACTGAGCGACCAAAAACAGGAGCGGGGCACACAGACACTCACCCCGCCATTGCGGCAACTCTACGATGGCGACCTGCAATTTCCTGCAGAAGGCCAAGAGCCTTATGTGATCGCCAATTTTGTCTCTACCCTGGACGGCGTCATCAGCTTTAGCCTGCCGGGAATCGCGAGCGGGGCTGAGATAAGCGGCTCAGACGAAGCAGACCATTTCGTAATGGGGCTGTTACGGGCATCCGCCGACGCGATCATGATCGGTGCCCGTACAATTCACGATGTGGAACCCGATTCGCTTTGGACCGCGGAGTTTGCTCATCCCGCGTCAAGGAGACTTTATGAGGATTACCGCATAAACCCGCTTGGGAAACCACGCTTTCCTATCGTTGTAGTCCTTTCGGGGAGCGGGCACCTCGAGTTAGAGAGAGCCGTCTTTAGAACTCCGGATGTGCGCGTCCTCATTGTTTCGACGGCCGCTGGGCGCGATGCCCTAACGAAAGCGGGCGCGGCAAGAATGAGCAACGTGGAGGTTCTCGCGCTTGATGCCGTGAATGGGAACGTGGATCTGCGAGAAGTTGTGCAGTTGCTTTTCTCGAAGTATCAGGTGCGATTGCTCCTTCATGAGGGAGGGCCGAAGATGTTTGCCCGGTTCCTCGAAGCGAAGCTTGTTCATGAGCTCTTCCTAACGCTGTCTCCGCAGATTGCCGGCCGTGAAGCCGATTCGGTTCGGCCGGGTTTGCTGGAGGGGCTGAGTTTTCTGCCGAGCGCGGCGCCATGGTTTGAGCTTATGTCCACCAAGGGTGCGGGAAGCCATTTGTTTCTGCGATATCGCTATTCCGGCCCGCGCGCGGCGGCTCCGCAAAAGTAGCTAACCTTCGCGGATGGTCGATTTGTAGTCAGCGACGAACTTTTGAATGCCCTTCGTAGTCAGCTCGTGCTGAAGATTGAATTTTTCCCAGGGCTGGTTCAGATCGAGGTTCTCATATTTGATCT
>DASZAG010000171.1:0-16018 GCA_035945555.1 Acidobacteriaceae bacterium | reverse complement strand
GATGGACTTTGTACTGGAGAAAGAGAAGAAGCTTTCGCCACGACAGGTTGCGGTACTGGTACCGGAACTCATCGTGCGTCACTGGTGGGAGAACCTGTTGCACAACCAGCGGGCGAACCTGCTCAAATTGCTGCTGTTGCTCAAAGGCAACCAGCGGATCCTGGTGATCAATATTCCGTGGTATTTGCATCGAGGAAGCTAGATTCCGATTTTCGCCCTCCAACCCAGATTCGAACAGATTTGCAAATTTTTGCTCTCTAACGACGCAAGTCATAGAATCTACTAGATTTTCCTAAAAGCCGGTTTGCCGTGGCCATCCCTCAAACAGACTTGCAAATTTTTGTTCTAATGATGCAAGTCATAGATTCTACGTAATTTTCAGGGACCCCAGCGCCGTACATCATTGATTCTAAAGAGAAATCTTAAGTCGCTCTCTCGCCAAGTCATAGATTCCACAAGACTTTCCGGAATATCTTAGGCACAAATGAAGAGGGCAGCCGATGAAGGCTGCCCATATCTTTAATTCTACTGGATCAACATAAACTCAACTGCATTCCCGAACCAAAATCTGACGCTTTGTTATCAGCGAATTACGCACAAAAAAGACCTGCGAATCTTGACACCTACTGCGGCTTTGCCGGGGCGCGTTCCTCGCCCTCCATTTGCAGCGGCAGTTCGGGTTGGACGCGGCCGAAGCTGTCGTAAGCCTGGATGATGCGCTGCACCAGATGGTGGCGCACGACGTCTCCGCTTTCGAAATGGATGAAGCCGATACCTTCAACTCCTTCGAGGATGGTCTGGGCTTCAATGAGGCCGGAGCGGCGCGGGTTGGGCAGGTCGATCTGGGTGATGTCTCCCGTGATGACCGCCTTGGAGTTGTTGCCGAGGCGGGTGAGGAACATCTTCATCTGCTCGGAGGTGGTGTTCTGCGCCTCGTCCATGATGACGAAGGCATCGTTGAGGGTGCGTCCGCGCATGAAGGCGAGCGGGGCGATCTCGATGACGTTTTTCTCGAGCATGCGATCGACGCGTTCAGGTTCCAGAAGATCGTAGAGGGCGTCATAGAGCGGGCGAAGATAGGGATCGACTTTTTCCTGGAGGCTGCCGGGCAGGAAGCCGAGGCGTTCGCCGGCCTCGACGGCGGGGCGAACAAGCACTATGCGGCTGACCTTTTTGGCGAGCAGGGCGGAGGCGGCCATGGCGACGGCGAGATAGGTTTTTCCGGTGCCGGCTGGGCCGATGCCAAAGACCATATCTAGCGATTCGATGGCCTCGACGTAGCGGCGCTGGTTGAGCGAGCGCGGCTGCACCATGCGCTTGATTCCACTGGAGCGCTGTTTGCCGGTTTCTGCCAGCGAGCGCAGTGAGACGGAGGGGTCGGCGACGACGAGTCGCAACATTCCGTTGAGTTCGCCATTGTGGAGATTATTGCCAGCCTTTCGGAGGGCTTCGAAGTCGGCGAAGATGCGCTCGACGCGGGCAACGCTCTCCTGCGGCCCTTCAACCATCACGGCATCCTGTTGCAATTCGATGCGGACATGGAGCATGTCTTCCATGAGCCTCAGATTTTCATCGCGGGTCCCGAAAAGGGGTTCCAGGTTAGGAGTGATGTCGAGGGCTTTTGTGCTCAAGCTGGGAATTTACCTCCGTGGCGGCCCGGGGGCGGGCTTAGTAATTGGATGCTGGAGAAAACGGGAAGGAGCAAGGTGGCAGAGCGGGCGGCGGCAGCTTTTGCTGCGCGCGAACCGGAAACCGGACGGCTGAAGCACGAGTTGAGGCTGGCCCCGACTACTCTCGTAACTGCGCTCCCCCGCGGGCCGGAGAATGCGACCCACGATGCAGTGAGAGTAGCCCGGGTCGGTGAGGCCGTCAATAGTTGTTTCGTTAAAGTTGAAAGAGACTGTACCAAACGGAGAAAAATCAGCGCTGCGCGGTTTGAGTTTGCGCCGGCGCATGAGCGGGAAATGGGTCGTGGCGCACGAGAAGATCAAGATCCCAGTGCGTGGAGCCGGCGCGGAAGGCGCTCTCCATAAAATCGAGAACAGTCTGGGCGGGATCGGCGGCGCTGCGCACGTCGCTGTAGTTGAGGAAGAATTCCTTCATGTCGCGACTGTAAAAAGCGGCGGGCGGTTTTACTATCGCTGTGCTGAAGCCGTCAGGCTCGGGTGCTGCGTAGGAGTAGAAAGCGGGCTGGCCGTAGCCGCCATTGCCGGGCCAGAAGCCGAAGCTGATGACCTCATGCGAGTAGGCCTCGGCGGTGATGGGATCAGCTCCGGGACGCGGAGGTGCCGGGCGGCCGGAGAAGCGCGTGACGGCAAGATCGAAGCTTCCCCAGAAGAAATGCACGGGGCTGGCTTTGCCGAGCCAGTTGGACTGGAAGCGGCGGAAGACCATGTCTGTCTGCATGAGGATGCGCCAGAAGCGGTGCGCGGCGTCGGGGTCGTAGGAAGCGTGGACTGTGTCCTCCGCAAAAGGGATGGGGTTCGCGACTTCGTCGGGCATGGAATGGATTTTGACGTGAATGCCGAGTGAGGCTAGTGCGTCCATATATTCGCGATAAAAGGCGGCGACGGATTGCGTGCGCAGCGGCAGAATCTTGACCGGGCCGGAGCTAAGGCGGATGACGAGCTTGTTCTCGACGAAATCGAACTCGACGTCGAAGTATTCGCCCTGCCACGGGATGGGCGAAGTGCCGAGTCCGCGCGAAGTGACGTAGAGGGTGACGTGCCACCAGTGGTTCTGCGGGGCGCTTAAGACCATGCGGGTATGCCCGACGATCTGAGTCCACATGTGGAGGGTGTCGGCGGTGTCCTTCCATTCGTCCCAGGGCAGATTGGGCCAGAGCGCGGCAGAAGTCATAGTTCGCCTCCCGGAAAACAATAGTCCCCTCCGGAAGAAAATGCACCGGAGGGGATTTTGAAGCGCTGGATTCAGCGGTGCCGGATGAAGTGGCCAGTGTGCAGGTCTGCCATGGCCTCGCGCAACTGCTCCTGCGTGTTCATGACGATGGGGCCGTGCCACGCGACCGGCTCCTCAAGCGGCTTGCCGCTGACAAGCAGGAAGCGAATGCCTTCTGGGCCGGCCTGGACGCTGATCTCGTCTCCGCGATCGAAGAGCACGAGCGAGTGGTTACGCGACTCGTACACAGGCGCGGCGTTCGGGTCTGTCGCCGACTCGGTCAAAACGGCTTGCGGGTCTGACGAGTCGCGGAAGGTTCCCGAACCGGCGAAGACGTACGCAAAAGCGTTGCGCGTGGTCTCCACCTTAAGCCGCTTGCGCTTTCCGGGCGCGACAGAGATGTCGAGATAGTGCGGGTCGGCTGCGACGCCCTCGACCGGTCCGCGCTTGCCCCAGAACTCGCCGCTGATGATGCGCACATGCGTGCCGTCATCGTCGGTGACATCGGGAATTTCGCTCGAAGGAATGTCCTGGTAACGCGGGTCGGTCATTTTGAGGCGCGCGGGCAGGTTCGCCCACAACTGGAAGCCGTGCATGCGGCCCTGCGGATCTCCCTTGGGCATTTCCTGGTGGAGAATGCCGCTGCCAGCGGTCATCCACTGGACGTCTCCCGCGGTCATTTTGCCCTTGTTGCCGAGGCTGTCTCCGTGCTCGACGGAGCCGGCCAGAACGTAGGTGATGGTCTCAATGCCGCGGTGCGGGTGCCATGGGAATCCGGCGAGGTAGTCCTCAGGCCGCTCGTTGCGGAAGTCGTCCAGCAAGAGGAACGGATCGAACTCCTTGGTTTTGCCGAAGCCAAAGGCGCGCTGGAGCTTGACGCCCGCGCCTTCGAGGGTCGGTTTGGTTTCTGATATCTGCTTAACTGCACGCAGTGACATAGTGATTCTCCCTTCGCGCCGTGGGAGGGATAATTCCTTTATTCCTCGGGCGGCGGCTGATTGACAAGCTTTCGTGTTCAGGCCGCTTTCACGAACTGAATTTCCAGCGTCATGGTGACTTCTTCGCCGAGCAGGACGCCTCCGGTTTCAAGCGCGGCGTTCCATTGCAGTCCGTAATCTTTGCGGTTGATCTTTGTGGTGGCGGAAAGACCGATGCGTGTATTTCCCCAGGGATCTTTTCCGGGTGCAGTGGGGCCTTCGACAACGAACTTAACGCTGCGCGTGACGCCGTGAATGGTGAGGTCGCCCTCAACGGTGAGGTCGCCGTCGGAGTTGCGCTTGGCGGCTCTCGACTGGAAAGCCAGCGTGGGGAATTTTTCCACATCGAAGAAGTCTGCACTCTTCAGGTGCCCGTCCCGCTGGGGATCGCCGGTATTGATGGATGCGGCATCGATGGTGGCCTGGACAGTGGACTTGGCTACGTCGGCCTCATCGAGGGTGAGCGCGCCGGAGATGCCGGTGAACTGGCCCTTTACGTTGGAGATCATCATGTGTTTGACCTTGAACTCGGCGACGGAGTGGACGGGGTCGATGTTCCAGGTGGTGACGGCGGTGGCGGTGGCGGTGGTCATTGGATTTGCTCCTTCAAAACATTTGATTCGTGATGACGATATTCGTTGCAACAAATATTTTACCCTGCAAAATCAGAGATTTACGGGGTTATGGGTGGCTATACTCGGGCGCGGCTCTCCTCAAGGAGTTCGGTGAGGGCCTTGAGCCGTGTGGCGCCGAGGTGGCCGAGCTGGCGGCGGTGGGCTTCCTGGATTGGCGCGTCCAGGCGGGAGAGCAGGGCGAGCCCCTGCGGGGTGATTCGGGCCAGGACGACGCGGCGGTCCTTGCTCTCGCGCCAGCGGGTGATGAAGGAGCGCTTTTCGAGCCGGTCGAGGAGGCGGGTGATGTCGGGATCGCGGGTGATCATGCGGTTGCCGATTTCGCCGCAGGGAAGGCCGCCAGATTCAGGGGATTGGGCCGCTCCACGGAGGATGCGGAGAACGTTGTACTGGTTCGAGGAGAGGTCATCTGCCTTGAGGATCTGGGTGAGAGTACGGCTGAGCATGTCCGTGGTGCGAAGCAGCTCGAGGTAGGCGGCCTCTTCAGGGCAGCGGCGGCGCTTCGACTGCGCGGGGGATGGTTGTGGGTTCGGCATACGGTAGAACGATTGTCGTTATAACAATAGATGTAGATTTCCCGCGAAAAGATGCTAGGATTCAGGGCAACTGGCCCCCAGGGAATTCTGAAAGAGGCGGGTGAAACGATGGCGCAGGAGAGATGGGAGAGGTTTATCTCCAATCTGGGGGTTTACGTTTACGGGCTGGCGGCTATTGCGCTGGGCGTGCTTGGACTGATCTGGGGAGACTTTGCGACCAACTGGCAGCGGGTACCGGCGGATATTCCGCACCACCTGGCAGTGGCGCGAGCGGCGGCCATATATGAGCTTGTAGCGGGAGTTGGGATGCTGTGGCGCGGGACGAGGCGGGTTTCGGCTCTGCTCCTTACAGGCATTTACACAGTTTTTGTGCTGCTGTGGGTAGATCGTGTGGTCGCTCATCCTTTGACTTATGACAATTGGGGCAATGTTTTTGAGGAGCTTTCGCTGGTTGCGGCCGGGATGATTGTGTATGCATCGCAGGGCGCGGGTATGGGTCGGTGGCGCGCCGCTGGATTTGCCATCAACGCTTATGGGGTGTGCGTAGTTTCCTTTGCGCTGGTGCACATTATTTACCTGCCGGGCGCAGCGAGTTTCGTTCCCAAATGGATTCCACTCGGGGGACCATTCTGGGCGGGAGCAACGGCGATTTGCTTTATGTGCGCGGCGGCGGCAATTTTTGCGGGACTCCTTGCTTCGCTGGCCACGCGGCTGTTGACCCTGATGATCGCCCTGTTCGGACTGCTGGTATGGCTGCCGATGCTCATTGCGCAGCCTCATGTGCATTTCATCTGGTCAGGGAATGCGATCAATTTCGCGCTGCTGGCCGCGGCTTGGGTGGTGGCGGACTACTTTGCGGTGAGGGATCGGCAGAGGGCGGCTGCCAGAAAGAGGCTTGCCGAAGTGCGGGTGTGACTGCGCGCTCGTAGCTGAGGGCGAGCGTTAGTTAGAGGAAGATTTGCCGAATTTGCGGGCGAGCCAATTGAATACCACTCGCTGCTCATCAATCCCTGCCCGCCGAACCTGGGACAGCAGCCAAATGGCCGATGGCTTCTCGCCAGTGACATTCTTTGCGCCTTGATTGCAGGTCGAGCAGAGTGCACGCAAATTCGACAATTCGTCTTTGCCGCCAAGGTTTTTATCTTTAATGTGCCCAATGTGGAGGCGAACCTTGCGGCTCGTGAATGGATCGATGTCGCCGGGGGTCAGCCCGCACATTTGGCAAGTGAATCCATTGCGATCTAAAACCTCCGCGCGGAGTTTTGCGGATATCCCGCGTCCAAATCTGACCTGTTTATCAGGTGGATCCTCGCTCAAAAGGTATTCGCCAGGCTTCAGGTCCGCCCTATCGTTATGGGTCAGGATTTTCCAACCCTCGTCTTCTCTCAATTCCCGGACGCGTCTCGCCCATTCACTCACGCCGGTTCCCGCTGCGTCACGGAGCTGGATTGAAGTGACTTTCTGCCCAACTTTGGCTATGAGAAATTGCCTGATCCGCTCTTTCGACCCAGACCTAGGCATATGCACTTACGCTCGGGGCTTCGAGGTCGGAAAGAGACAGATGCTGTAATAGCTGTCTCCCGATTAGTTCCGTGTAGGCAGGCGGAATGGCCTCATTGATTTCGTTCTTATTCATCCAATTTATCCCCATGGCTTCTTTTGCGGCAGCGAGCGTGCAGTT
The DNA here is from genome assembly GCA_035945555.1 of Acidobacteriaceae bacterium. GTDB lineage: Bacteria > Acidobacteriota > Terriglobia > Terriglobales > Acidobacteriaceae > Silvibacterium. The sequence continues at coordinate 9,294 of DASZAG010000171.1, read as the reverse complement.
ACCGCCGCCAGTGACCTGCACAAAATCCTTCCATTCATCAGTTTTTCCGTAATGTGCTTTGCGGCGATCGAATGTGTGTACCTTGGGATGTTTCTGGTGCGGCGGCGTAAGGATTGCAAAGTTTGCCTCAAAAAGTCGGTGACGCAACACTCGAAGTTTTGGGAACATCGTTCCGCATAGCACAACGGCATCAAACAACGGTGCTCCGTCAACATTTTCTATGACATAGGGAAGCCCGGTCTTTATCAATAGTTCTCGGACGGGTTCAATAAGGCGTGGCCATTCATGACCGTTCCCGTTTCGCTTGGCAAGATCACTGTAAGACTGGCATGGGGGAGATGCGTGTATGGCGTCGAACGTCGCGATGAATTCGGGGTCGAGATCTAGGGCATCTGCCTGTATGAATTGAAATGGATATCGCGGCTGCGGGTTTATGTCGATGCCCACAACTTCAAAACCTGCTTGACTGTACCCTGCTCCGGCACCCCCCGCGCAGCAGAAAAGATCAAGTAGTCTCGGTTTTTTTCGCTTCCGATTAATCGGTTGATTCAATCCGTAGCCGGACTTGCCTATCCGCTGGGTGGAATGGCATTCCGCCTGATCTTGCTCAATCTGCGAGAAACGCATCAATTCGCTCCGCTAATCGTATTGGATTCTTGAGCTCGCATTGCCATACCGTAAAAACCTTCCATCCCAATTTTCTTAACTCGCGGCGATTGTGCTGGTCACGAGTGACGTTTGCAGCTAGCTTCGCCCGCCAAAAAGCCGCGTGCGTTACCGGATGAGCGGCACGCTTGCACCTATTATGACCGTGCCAGAAGCAACCGTTAACAAATAAAATTTTCCCTCGAGATGGGAATACCAAATCGGGCGTCCCGGGTAATTGGGGAACATGTAGCCGATATCGATACCCGAGGGCATGGACAATTTTGCGAACGGCCATCTCCGGGCCTGTATTCTTTGAATGGACTGCGGCCATATTCAAAGATCGTTTTTCGTGGCTCAGACGGTCGGGCACACTACAGTTTGCCACGTCGATAACCCGACCCGCTGTGCTATTCGCATTGACCCGTCCCTGGAATTCCAATAGACTTAAGGATTGCAGGGGATGGCTCATTCGCTGCATCCCATTTTCGACTTTTAAAAGAGAGTTTAGAACCGCCAATGGCAAACCATGTGTCCGCGCTGAAGCGCGTCCGTCAAACCGAAAAGCGCACCATAGTGAACCGCTCTAACAAGAGCCGCGTCCGCGGCAGCCTGCGCGCACTGCGCGAGGCGATCCAGAAAGGCGACGTGAAGGCTGCGAACGAACAGTATCGCGCGACAGCCTCGGCCCTCGACAAGAGCGTACAGAAGGGCGTTCTGCATGCCAATACCGCTTCCCGCTACAAGAGCCGCCTGAACGCGCGTGTAAAGGCGCTGGCGACCAAATCGGCGGCCTAAGTCCTCCCCAACCCATGCTGAAGCACAGAGCCGGGACCCGAGTGGGTTCCGGCTTTTTGCGTTTGAGGCAGCCAATAACAGCGACGTTTCTCCCTATCGGCTGATCCCTATTGGCTACTGGCTATTGGCCATTGCCTGTCTTTTGTTCTGCGATAATGTGGAGTTACGCGAAAGGTGGATGTATTGCTTCGTCGTCGAATTTTTTCGGGACTTTCATTGGCGCTGCTGGCGGTGTTTGCCGCGGGCGGATGCCGGGCGCAAAGCTCCAATCCAGCGGATGCTCAAGGCCAGACGCTAAGCGCCAAAGTGAGCCGCAATATTGAACTTACACTGCGGAATCGCCTGCAGGTTCCAGCGGATTACGTGATTCACCTGAGCCCGCGGAAGCCGAGCACAACGCCGGGGTTTGATTCGCTGACTGTAATATTCGAGCTGCCCGGCCATCCGGAGCATTCGCAGACAATCAACTTCCTGATTTCAAAGGACGACAAGACGCTGGAGCGGGTGGCACGGTGGGATATTGGGGAGGACCCGGCAAATCTGGTTCCGGCGGGGGACCGACCAGTGCGCGGGAATCCGAACGCGAAGGTCGCCCTGGTGAACTTTGACGATCTGGAGTGCCCGTTCTGCGCGAAGCTGCATGCGGAGCTATTTCCGGAGACGCTGGACCACTACAAGGGACTGATCAAAGTTGTTTATCGCGACATGCCACTTGAGCAGATTCATCCCTGGGCAATGCACGCGGCGGTGGACGCCAACTGCCTTGCGGCGCAGAGCGGGGCCGCCTACTGGAATTATGTGGACTACCTGCACACACACGGCGGCGACATTACGGGGCCGGACCGCGACTTGAAGAAGTCTGACGCCATGCTGGACAAGGTGACGCTGGACGAGGGCGCGAAGGAGAAAGTGGACGCCACGAAGCTGGGTACATGCGTAGCGAAGCAGGACGAAGCCCCGGTGCGGCAGGAGATGAAGCTCTCTGACCACCTCAACATTGATCAAACTCCGACGATGTATGTGAATGGCGAGGAGATTTCGGGAGCGGTGCCTGAGAGCGTGTTGTGGGGGGCGATTGACCGTGCGATCGTGGCCGAGGGCGAGACCCCGCCGCCGAATCCGTACAATGCGGCGAAGGCAACAACCGCGCAGGCTCCGCCAGAGGCGAAGTAGCGTCGCACCCGTTAGCACGATTCGGGCATATTTGCTTTATTCTGTAGTAGCCTGTCCGGCTGCGTGACGATTGGCCTGCTGGATGAGCGAGGACTTCGGTCCTCAAGGAGACTTTTTGCAACTCGCCATGAACGACGCACGCACCGCCTTTTCCCTGGATTCCCTTCGCAACTCAAAATTCTTACGCCGCTTGCCGGCGGGCGCGCTGGTGGTGGCTCTGGGCCTGGGAGTAGGCGGGTGCCGCCACGCCACGAATCCAGACGTGGTGGCCACGGTGAACAACAAGCCGATTATGCTCGCGGACGTGGAGACACAATATCAGGCGGAACTGGGCACTTCGCATCAACAGCCCTCGCAGGAGCAGGCGGACATTGTGCGGCTGAACATCATCCATAACCTGATCGACCACGAGATTCTTATGCAGCGAGCGGCGCGGCTGCACCTGACGGCGAGCGATGAAGAGGTGCAGGCAAAGCTGGATGAGATCAAGGCGCCTTATACGGCCGAGCAGTTCAACAAACAGCTGGAAGACCAGCATATGACTCTGGACAAGCTGAAGGAAGAGATTCGGCGCGATAAGACGGAAGAGAAGCTGTTCAACAAGGAAATCAACTCCAAGATCAACATTACCGACGCCGACATTACGAATTTCTACAACTCGCACAAGACGGACTTCAATGTTCCGGAACCGCAGTATCACATCGCGCAGATCGTGGTGACGTCGATTCCGGCTCCGCCGCAGCAGGCCGGCAACCTGCAGAACAATAAGGCGACGAACGACGCGACGGCCAAGCGGAAGATTGAGATGATCCGCAGCCGCATTTCCAGCGGCGAGGATTTTGGGATGTTGGCGGCGAACTTCTCTGAGCGGCCTGACAATGCGCAGAGCGGCGGCGACATGGGCTTTGTGAAAGATTCACAACTGAAGGCTGAGCCCGATGTTTACGCGGCCATCACGAAGCTGGAGCCGGGGCAGGTAACAGGCGTGCTGCCGCTGTACCGGAGTAACAAGCAGATAGGCTACGCGATTTACAAGCTGCTGGACAAGGAAGCGGCTGGGCAGCGCGACCTGAACGATCCGCGCGTGCAGCAGGCGATCCGCAAGCAACTGCACGACTCGCGCTCAACACTGCAACAGGACGCGTACATCGAAATGCTGCAGGACCAGGCGCACGTGGTGAATTACTACGCGGATAAAATCGTGACGAACGGCGTGCAGTAAACGATGACCCGGTTTGGCATCCTTGGCTTTGGGCATCACGCGGTGCGCCGCCTGATGCCGGGATTTGCCGGCGCGCGCGAGGCGAAACCCACCGGCTTGTGGCGGCGTGATGCAGCCAAGGCTACTGCGAATGCACGCGAATATCTCATTCCTCATGTGTTTGATACGCCGGATGCGCTGTGCGCCTCGCCGGAAATCGATGCAGTGTTTGTGGTCTCGCCGGATGCGCTGCACCTTGAAGATGTGCTGACCGCGGTGCGGCATGGCAAGCACGTGCTTTGCGAAAAGCCTCTGGCGATGAACGCCGGGCAGGTTGAGCAAATGCTATCAGCCACGGAACGGGCCGGAGTGAAGTTCGGCGTGGCGCAAAACATGCGCTACAACCGCACACTGGCGCTGATGCGGCAGTGGATTGCTGAAGGCCGCATTGGCAAGCCGGTGTTCGCACAGTCGCAGTTTGCTTATTTCGCGGCCGGCAGCCCGCGCTCGTGGATATATGACCCGTCGCTGGCGCTGGGTGGACCGATTGGGGATGTGGGCATCCATTGCGTTGACGCGCTGCGCTATGTGCTGGGTGGTGGCGCATCGACAAAAGTGACGGCGGTAAACACACTGGCGCATAAAGATGCCGATTCTGGAGCAGTGGAGTCGCACGCGGTCGTGGCACTGGATTTTGCGTCGGGAGCTATGGCTTCGGTGACCGTGACCACACGCTCACGCTACCGAACCCTGGTGGAAGTGACGGGCGAGAACGGCGTAATTCTCTGCGAGAACGGCCTTACTGTGGACTTTCCGGTTGAGGTATTGCTGCGGCGCGGCGACCAGATTGAAGAGCGCGTGACATTGTCAAACGCTGACGCTTACAGCCGGATGCTGGATGGATTTTCTCGATGGATAGAGGGCCGCGTCGAATACCTCTCTCCTGCGCGAGAAGAAGGACTCCATAATCAGCGCGTGATGGATGCTGCATACCAGAGCTGGCGCGAGGGATGTCGGGTTACGGTAAGCTGACAAAATTCTGCATGACAGACTGCGGGACTCTGATAAGTTTGTGTCACGGCTGCAGCCCGAATCATGGAAACCACGACGCAGAGCGCGGAATCGCAACCAGTCCGGGAAGGTTTTTCCCTGTGGCCCAAGCAGCTTCTAGGGCCTCCGCCGGGACTGAAAGAGTTGAACCTAGCGTGCTGGGGACTCTTCCTCGGACTCGTGGTGATTCCGATTTGTGTGATCTCCTGGATTCACGCGAAACGCGGGATGGGATCCATCCGGCAGCTTCACTCGGATTTCGTGTACTTCTACGGCGACGGAATGATCGCCCGGGAATACCCTGCGGTGAGGCTTTACGATTACGCGCTTCAGGACCGGGTATTCAACGCAATTTATCCCGCGCATGCCGGATACTATGGGCCGAGCCCATACCCTCCCTTTGTGGCGTTGTTTTTTCGGCCATTCGCACGCCTCTCCTTTGAAACCGCGTACCTCGTCTGGATGGCGACTTCCCTGCTCCTTTACATCGTCGGCGTGATGGCATCGTGCAAAGCAACTTTTTCCAAAGAGCGGCTGAAGATTTCGCTTTTGATGTGCTTCGCCCTGGCGTTTTCGCCGTTTTTCTTTTCCACACTAATCAACGGGCAACTTTCCGCCGTGGCCGTGTGCGCGGTGGGGCTTGCGATCTACCAGGAGAAGCAGGGAAATCCAGTCCGAAGTGGTCTAGCACTGGCACTGCTGGCCTACAAGCCCACGCTGCTGCTGATTGTTATTCCCATGCTGCTGTTGACGCGACGCTTTCGGGCTCTCCTCGGCTTCATTGCCGGTGCGGTTGCTCTGGCGCTGGTGGCAACGGCGGCAGACGGGCTGGCAATATGGCCGGCATATGCGCGGATGCTGCGCGGATTTGGAAGGGCTTCCGGCATCGGAGCAGCAACACATTTGCGGTTGTGGCAATACCTCGATTTGCACTCGTCATTTGCAGCAGTGCCGGCGGGGACGTCCCCAACAGGGCTGATTGTTTTGGCCTGCGCTATCAGCGCAGGCACCATAGCGTTGGCGTTCCTGCTCTGGAAGTCTGCGAACCGCGGCCATGAAACGCAATGGCTGGCATGGGCAGCGACGCTTACCTGGACGATGCTGCTCAATGTCTATGTGCCCATTTACGATTCGGTGCTGGTGGTGATTGCGGTCATCCTCACGTTGGGCGCTTTACGCGACCTGAAATGGGGTAAAGGTGCCGAGTGGACCATACTCTTGGCATTAGCAATCTTCGCCGTGTCGTGGAAAACCGAAGCTTTCGCGCAGGCGCATAAGATTCAACTGCTCACGCTGGCGCTGCTGATTCTTGGAACGGTACAGCTTGTCTTTTTGCGCCGGGCTACAAGGCGCGAATTGGCGGCCTGAACCGCGGGAATTACTCAATCACAGCGAGCACGTCTCCGGCGGCGACGGTGTCTCCGGGGGCAACGCGCAGGTCCGCGACCTTGCCGGCCTTGGGCGACTTGAGTTCGTTCTGCATCTTCATGGCTTCGATGACTACGACTCCCTGGTGAGCTTCGACAGCGTCGCCCTTTTTCGCGAGGACGCGTACTACTCGCCCGGGCATGGAGGCTCTGATGGAGCGGGGGCCGTCGGCTCCGGCAGAGTGCGCGCGGCGGGCCTTGAGCGAGCGCGGATCATTGATGGCATAAGCGATGCGTTCGCCGCCGATGTGCAGCTCCGACTCGTCCGCAGCATCATCCAGAACGATGCGGCAGGCACGGCCTTCAATGATGAGCGAGAGCACGCCGGGGCGCAGCAAATGTGCGTCGATCGGCACCGGAGTCCCATTGACAGTGGCGGCGGATTCGCCGGGTTTCCAGTCAACGGCGTAGATCTTCTCGGCGATTTCGATTTCGAGTTTCACCGTTGCAGTGACTCCTCGCGCGCGGCGCGCTTCCACTGGCTGGCGGACTGCGCCGGGGCGGTGGTATCAGCGTTACGACGACTCTCAAAGATAGACGCGGCGATTGCGGCGGCATGCTCACGCGATTCGGGGGCGTCCTGCGCGGGCGGCGGAGCGGGCTGAGCCAATAAATGGTCGAGGTAGCCGGTGTGGATGCGCGCGGCCTGAAAGTCGGGATCGCTCAAGATGCGCCGGAAGAATGCGATGTTGGTGCGGATGCCTCCGATCACGTATTCATCGAGCGCGCGGAGCATGCGGGCAATGGCCTCGGCGCGTGTGGGTGCAAAGGCAACGAGCTTTGAAAGCATGGGGTCGTAGTCCATAGGAACCACCCAGCCCTCGTAGATTCCGGAGTCTTCGCGTATGCCGGGGCCGCCGGGCTGCAGCAAGCGCGTTATCTTTCCGGGCGATGGGAAGAAGCCGTTGTCGGGGTCTTCCGCATAGATGCGGCATTCGATGGCGTGGCCGCGCAGATGAATATCGCCCTGCGCGAGCGGCAGCGGCTCGCCCTGCGCAATGCGGATTTGCAGATGCACCAGGTCGAGTCCAGTAATGAGCTCGGTGACGGGATGCTCGACCTGGAGGCGCGTGTTCACCTCGAGGAAGTAAAAGTTTTCCGCCTCGTCGACCAGAAATTCTACCGTGCCGGCGTTTGTGTATCCGGCGGATTGCGCGAGCCGGACGGCGGCCTCGCCCATGCGCTTTCGCAGCGCGGGGCCGACGACGGCGGAGGGCGCCTCCTCGATGACCTTCTGGTGCCGCCGCTGCACTGAGCACTCGCGCTCGCCGAGATAGAGGCAATGCCCGTGCTCGTCCGCGAGGATTTGAATCTCGATGTGCCGCGGACGCTCGATGAGCTTTTCCAGATACACTTCGCCGGAGCCGAAGGCGCGCTCAGCCTCGCTCTGCGCGGATTCAAAAGCCGACTTGAGGTCTTCGCGGCGGGTAACAGCGCGCATGCCTTTGCCGCCGCCTCCGGCAGCAGCCTTCAGCATTACGGGATAGCCGATCTCCTCCGCGGTGCGCAGACCTTCTTCAATCGAAGCAAGCCCCTGGGTTGAGCCAGGAGTGCGCGGCATTCCCGCCTTGTCGGCCGCTTGGCGGGCGCGAGTCTTTGAGCCAAGCACGCGCATGGCCGCCGCCGGAGGGCCAATGAATTTGATTCCTGCGCGCTCGCAGGCTTCGGCAAAGTCGGCGTTTTCTGACAGGAAGCCGTAGCCGGGATGAATGGCTTCGGCGCCGCAGCGTTGGGCAATTTGAATGATCAGATCGCCGCGAAGATAGGACTCGATTGCCGGCGCGGGGCCGAGGCGATAGGCTTCTGCGACTTCGAGAACGTGAGGCGCGGCGCGATCCGCGTCAGAGAAGACCGCAACTGGAGCGATGCCCATTTCGCGGCAGGCACGCGCAATGCGCAACGCGATTTCTCCGCGATTGGCGATGAGGACTTTGCGAAAGACGCTCGGGTTCTGCTTCCTGGGCAAACGCCATTGTAAGACAACTCGGATTCGAGAGGCGCGCAGAGTTCGCTACTGAGGAGGGCGCATGGAAGGCGGCAGAGGCTTTTCGCCCTTGCCGGACCAGAGCGGGTAATCCAGCCCAGCCAGATGATTGATCGCCCATGCCTGCAGCACGAGCAACACGACGGCAATTTCAATTACAACCAGGTACCAGGGCCGATAGAGGATTCCGAGCGCCACGATGAGCGTGGTTGCGCCCGCAGGCGGATGGCTGACAGAGAAGATGACCATGAACATCCCCGTGGCGGCCAATGAAAGCGCGGCGGCAATGAGCTGCGGCCAGAAGATTCCTGACGGAGCAGGCGCGCCGAACGGGTGCATGCCGGTGATCCAGAAGGCTCCGTAACCGCATAGCAAGCCGATGGCATGACCAAAGATGGCGTGCCGCGGCGTGGAACTTTTCTGCAGGGGCGTGAAAAAAAGTAAATACGCAGTGGGGCCGAGCGATGGAAAGACAAAGGGGCTGTGAGTGACTTCTCCAAGCAGCGCCAGAAGGGCGATGGTCACAAAGCAGTTGATGCATACATACGCCGACCACACAGCTTTTGGGTGCAGATGACGCAGCAGAATCGGAAGTCGCAGCCGTTTGAGCAACTGTTCGACGTGTTCGAATTCCAAAAGGACTTCCTGGGCGGGTGAAGTCATGGAAACAGTTTGGATGCAAATGGGCGGGAAATGACATACGACGTATTGCAATTGCATTACAATCGATTCAGAGGCATTGTATGGCTGCAAATGCACTGATACAGACTCGCATCGACCCCGACATAAAAACCCGCGCCGCAACAGTCCTTGCAAAGATGGGCATTACCGTTTCCGATGCGGTGCGAATTCTGCTGACGCGAACGGCGAATGAAGGCACACTGCCATTCGAACTGATCAGCACTTCGGCCGAGCATGACGCATGGTTCCGTTCCAAGGTGCAGCAAGCCCTCAAAGATACGCGTCCCAATGTTTCTCATAAGAAGGTGGAAGCGCATTTCGCCGAACGTCGCGCC